>CAZEKS010000339.1:0-3357 GCA_964512795.1 uncultured Syntrophaceae bacterium | reverse complement strand
CCTTCGGTTTTGGCTTTAGCAATGTTGATATACCCTTGTCCGGACTCGAAATTGATCAGATTCTTAAAATCGTTCCGAAAGTAAGTAGCGCCTAAGATCACCCTTTTCTTCAAAAGTTCTTGTTCGATTCCAAAATCCCATCCCCTGCTTTTCTCAGGTTTGAGATCTTTATTGCCAACAGGCCCAAAAAATGGATCGGGAGGGCCATAGAGTTGATATAAAGAAGGGGCTTTAAAACCAGTACCAAAGGTTCCCTTGATTTTTGTATCAGTCTCTTTAATGAGGTAGGCTGGTGCAATTCGATAAGTCGTTTCTGTGCCAAAACGACTATGATCATCAACACGAATTCCAAGGGTTGCAAAGAGTCGGTCCCAGAGTTTAATCTCGTCTTGAATATAATAACCCTTGATATTAGCGGTTTTTTTAGGGAAGTTGCTCTGGCCCGGTCCCCATAGGCTTTCCCAGTAGTACTTTGATTCCCCTTCCTCTCTATCCAAGTCTAAACCAAAGGTAAGAGCATTCGTTTTATGGAGATTGAGGTGGTGTTGCCAGTCAAATTTTACTAATTGGCTAACATATTTACCTTTTTCATAATCAAAAGGATGTTGGGGGTCCTTTTTATTCTTTATATCCCTATCATGGTCATTCAGAGCAAAACCCAATTTTTGGATCCAGAGATCATTGAAAAGGGAAAGACCAACCTGTGTTTTAAAAAGGAGTTGCTTTGATTTTTGGACATTATTGGGATCATCTCCTCCCACTCCTGCAAAATTGTCGAGTTCTGTTTTTGCATCTATATAACGAAGGATGAAATCGATATAGAGATTATCCATAGGCGTAAACCCCAGTCTCCCAGAGAAAGAAGTATTTTCATAACCATCTCTTTCGTAATTTCCATCCTTTTTGCTTGCCGTAGAGATGCCCTCCGTGTCGAAGCGAGAGAGGGCGAAAGAATAGTTCACCCATTTATTTCCTCCACTTATTCCTGCGGTTTCTTTGAAAGTTGTAAAGGATCCCCCTTCAGCAGATAAAGAGAATTTTGGTTTTCCTTCTCCTTTTTTGGTGATGATGTTGATTACACCTCCGATAGCATCAGAGCCATATAAGGTGCTCTGTGGCCCCCGGATGACCTCAATCCGCTCAATATTGTCCACCATCAAATTGGCAAAATTATAGGAGCGGCCCGGGGAAATAGGGTCATTCACCTCCACCCCATCAATCATGACCAGGGTATGTTCAGAATTTGCCCCTCTGAGGAAGATAGAGGTATGGCTTCCTACCCCACCTGTTTGTACTACATCCAAACCCTGTACATCTTTGAGGGCTTCCAAAACAGTTGTCTTTTGTTTCTCTTCAATCTCCTTTGAAGAGATAATCGATATCGAACTTGCAATTTCTTCAATTGGAGTCTCAACTCGAGTGGCGGTGACGACCACCCCTTCAAGAGTAAGTTCCTTGTCCTGCGCAGAGAGGCAGAGTGGAAACAAAGCGAGAAAGGCTGAAGAAAAGATAAAAATCAAACGCTTCATAAAAACCTCCTTCCCCCATCAAATGGGATAAAAATAGTTTGTTGACTCCGAACCTTGTAAAGCTCGGGGCAGGGGAGAAGGGTTCAAAAAAAATCCCCAGACTCCGCATTGAAGACTGGGGATTTTACCCGCATGCACCCTTCACAGTCTTATCCTCGAAGACTTTTTAGCGAAGAATATCCAGGCAGGTTTTCTGACTCTCGGATCTTCCTACTTCTTGCGCCTTCCCACCCTTCGACAAGCTCAGGGCAGTGGTTTAATGCAAGTTTCGTCCCCGACTACAGCGGCGGGTCCGTCCCCGACTTGCTCCGTCTAAACGGAGATCACGGGGTTCCCTTCACCTGGACATCACCGTTTGTACGATTTCTTTTAACAGAATCTGAAATGCCCTGTCAAGTTTTTTCTAAGAGATTTTTGAAAATATTCAAAAATCTCAGATGACACCGATTATGGGAAGATTACACAAATATTTTTTCTGAACCATCCAAAGATTGAGAAATGATTTGTTTACCCCGTTAGAAATAATGCCCCACTGCTTTATAGTGGGGTTACATTCCAAATAATTCCGGCGGGGTTTAATGGCCCACTGGAATTTCTAACGGGGTTTACTCCGACTTCTTGAATCCTCTCTCCTTAAAAATCTCATCAGTGAGTCCCACATTGACCTGGTAATTCGAATAGGTGATTTCGACCTTGCCAGTGATCTTCTTGGGCTTCTGCCCAAACTGTGTGAATTCTTTTATCCCACTTGATTCACCAGCGGGTATGTCAAGCTGGAGGTCAATATTTGTCGGGAGTTCAAAATTACCAAACCTCCCATATTCAATCGTGGCTTTGACTTCCCTCCCTTCAGATGGGGAAATCTTAATTTCTCTGATCAGATTGCGGTCAGTGTCTATTGTTAATATAAAGCCCTTGTGATAGGTGTCCGTATCCATGGGAGTTAGTTTCAGCCTGACTGCTTTTCTTCCGTCATAGATCAAGTGCTCTACCAGTCTTATGTCGAAATCTTTTTTCTTAAAAAGAGAGGGATTGAAATATCCACCCTCCTTGGGAAGGAAGAAGATTCTTTTGGACTCCACTTTCATTTTGTCGGGAGCCTTATAATAAAGCCTGGCTTGCATATCCGGCGCCTTGAGAGCTTCGATATCAAAATGCACATTCACATCTGCCGTATAATCCTTTAGCCCCGAATACTTTTTTTCTATTGGATCGAGATAGCGAGAGGTATCTTCCTGGGCTTGAATCCATTCAGTTGAAAGAAGAAAGAGGATTCCCGCAAATAATAAAAGTTTTTTCAACTCTTGATATCCTTTCTGTTGAAAACGATATAAGCGATCGAAAACAAGCCGATATTGTGGAGACCGAGAATCATGGCTGAGCGCGCTATTTCCTGCCATGGTATCGGATCATCAAGAAACCGCTGCCAGAAGACCATATACGTTGTAAAGAGATAGGGACTAAGCATTCGAAAGAAATCGAAAGGAAAGTTTCCGAGAACAAGAAAGACAATGACGACAGCCATGGTGCCAATAATAGGGCCGATGGAGTTCTCCGCCAGGGTCGAAAAAAGAAAAGCGATGGATGCCACCACCGTCATGGACCAGACAGCGGCTGTAAAGGCAAGGAGCATTTTAATAGGAACTTCCGCCTCGGGGATAAAGACGATGCGGAACTTGGTTTGATAATTCATTATTAAGTCACCGCCGCCAAAAAAGAGAAGACCAAGAACGGTACATATCAGGGCGAGAAAGATCACAAGTCCTGTTGTGTAAAAAAGCGTGGCCAGGTATTTGGCTGTAATGATCTTACTTCGAGAAGGGGGTCG
>CAZEKS010000338.1:0-3358 GCA_964512795.1 uncultured Syntrophaceae bacterium | reverse complement strand
AAAAGCAGCCCACGCACCAGGCAAGAACCTTGAAGTTGGTGACATTTATGCCTACGCTCTCGGCGACTGAATCATCTTGTTGAATAGCCAGCAGGGTTCTTCCTACACGAGAAGAGTCAATCCTGTAAAGAAACAAAAGGGTAATGAGCATCAGGACCAAAATAAGGTAATAGTAAGGGACCTTGGAATCAAAAACGATATTATAAAGGCCAAAAAAATTTAACGAATTGGGAGGTGGAATATTCAACAGACCAGAGCTACCACGGGTCAAATTTCTCCATTCCATGATAATGAGCCGGATAACTGCACCCAGGAATAATGTCAGCATGGCAAAGTACACTCGCTTTACACGAACAAATGGGTAGCCAACCAGCAATGCGATGAGTGCGGCGGTGATGCCCCCAAGTGGCAATGCCGCCCAGAAGGAAAGGCCTAACTTTTTAACAAGCAAAGCCGATGTGTAAGCGCCGATCGCCATGAAACCGGCATGGGCGAGAGACATTTGTCCTGTCGTGGCGATCGCGCGAAGGCTAATGGCAAGAATGATGTTTATCCCTGTCATGATAAGTATATGAAGGAGGTACGCGTCCTTAGTAAAGAGCGGTATTAAGAATAAAACAAGTATTAGCACGGGATAACTGACAGGCTTGATGAATTGTGTTGCTTTATTCATGTCCAAAAAGACCCCGGGGTCTGAGTATGAGCACGATGATAATAACGCCAAAGCCGACGATGCCGGCCATGGTCGAACTTAACAAAGGGGGAATAAGGCCATCTATCAAACCCAAGATGAATCCACCGACAACAGCGCCGGGAATGCTTCCCAGGCCTCCCAAGATGATCACTGCAATTCCTTTCGTGATGGCGGAAGTCCCCATAAATGGACTCGTACTAAATATACTCCCCATTAACGAGCCAGCGATTGCAGCCAAAGCACAGCCTATAACCATGGCAAAAGCAGAGATACGGTTAACGTCTATGCCTTGTAAGCTTGCGGCATAGATATCTTGCGAAATCGCAACCATGGCCTGGCCTGTCTTGGTCTTTTTAATCAGAAGGAAAAGAGCTGCGACCAAAATGATGCCAACAAGTATGGCTATCAACCTGTCCCAAGAGAGTGTGACACCGCTGACTTTCAGGACTCCGGGAATAATGCCCCCCATCGATTTTGTATCGGTACCAAAACCTACCACGGCTATCGTTTGCAGGAGTAACATCAAGCCTACAGCTACAATGATGCTGGGTTCGAAGCGGCCGCGAAAAGGGCGGAAAAAAAACCTTTCTAGAACGATACCAAGCAACCCGACAAGAAGGGCAGACAAGGGTAATGCTTCCCAGAAACTGAAGCCATATAACTTGATCAAGAAGTAGCTACAGTAGGCCCCAAGCATATATATCTCGCCGTGGGCAAACTGGACGATGTTCATGATACCAAAAACCAATGTCAGCCCCAAGGCGACTAGTATGTAAATCCATCCTGCCGCTAAACCATTCAATATGCTTTGCGCCAGCAAGATTAAACTCAACTCAACTCTACTCCTCTCTACAGGTATACACTTCAATGTTACCTAATGTAAACTTTCACCCATTTCGATAAATACCCAACTTTATTTATAGCGATTCAGTAGTTTCTGTAAATCACGAACTCACTCCAGGAATTAAATAGATGAAGGAGGAGTGAGACCTAATTCGCTAAATATCTTTTTATCAAATTCACCAGTTTCGTCCGCATAGGACGGGGGAACCCATGGCATTTCCTGAAGGTTAGTTATAATTGTAAGTAGCCAGTCATAGGGAATTGATATTATCTGCCGACCCAGTGGAAATGCTTTGTTAACCCTCATACCAAAGCCAAGCCCTGCAGTTATATAATTGAGTTCTCCGGTTAAGTAAGGGTAAGCGTATAGCCAAGCACAGCCTAGCACATTTGTTGTCTTACTGGATAATATTTTACCGGTGGTATAGCTCATTGCCCGCAAAATGATTTCTGTTTGATTAGCATCATCGGTTACAATTATTAAAAGGTCCGGGTTAAATGATAATTTGTCTATGCGGGAGAAAACGATGTAGTTCACAGTACCTTTTTCTAATCTTGGTATAACTTCATAGATCCTTCTGCAAGCATAAGCTTCCTTGAACGCCTGCAGCGCAGCACCAAGATATCCACTTTCAACTACCTTTGGAAGGCCATACCCCAATACATAAGTTGCTGGGTTGCAAGCCTGATTTTCTAAATCGCTATAAAAGGGGTTTTCTCTTTGTTGTGCTTCCTGAATCATAGCGCAAAAAGCTATATTTTTATCCAGCCTCTCGATTCCCTCCGGTTTATGGAACATAAACTTGACGCCTACCGGCAGTCTCTCAAAATTAAATTTGCTAAATATAGATAAGTCTAAAGAAAGTTGGCTCATGTCTTCCTCCTCACATATATATCTCACCGTAGGCAAACTGGATGTTGGTCATCATACCAAAATTCAAGGTCATCCCCAAGGCGACCAGCGCATAAATACATCTAACCACTAACCCCTTCAATACACTTTGTGCAACTGTGGCCAAACTCAACTCCTTTCCTCTCCTTTCCTTTCCTCTCTACACCGTTGTTCTCGGTAAATGCCCAAAAAAATCTTAACACGGGAAAGGAAGCCACTCATCAAGTGAAGGCTCCCTCTCCCTTTTCGGTTTAAATTTTCCTGTCGAGCTTTCACTCCGATTCCGGTTTTGGACAAGCCTTGAGACGCTTGAAAGATAGTACATCTTCCATGCTTTTAGTTCACAGAGATGTCACTTATCTGATAGATCAGCCCCTATTTATGGAAAGTTAGGCGTATACCACTTAATGAGTTTCACTTCACCCTTGACAAACGCAGTGATAGGGCAGGGCCTGACCACCAGGTGGTTAACCCCATAGGTCTTCAGACCTCCCATATGTCCATTTCCGTAACTTGTTTTTATGCTCATCATATTTTCCCAGGTTGTCTTCACCACAGTTGGATCAAGACTCTGGGCTGCCTCAATAGCCTGCACCAGACACCACAGGGCATCCCAACCCTGGAAAGATTCAAACATGAATCGTGACTTGTTCTTAGCCTCCCACCTTTTTTTAATCTCTTTGATCATAGGCGGCACGTCAGGACTCTTGATGTCCAGAGAGGCATTAAAAAAATCATAGCAGAAATCCTTACCGGCTATATCCAGAATTGTGTAGAGTTCCACCGGGGACGGGTTGAAAACCGGACCCTTGAAGCCTAACTCTCGCAATTGTTTGAGTTTAAGTGATATCGGTATCGGGAACCCTGTGCCAACATCCACGGCATCCGGCTTGGCGGCAAGTAACTTGGTCAATACCGGATAGAAATCC
>CAZEKS010000337.1:0-3365 GCA_964512795.1 uncultured Syntrophaceae bacterium | reverse complement strand
ATGAGATTAAACCTTTTCAAATCCCCCCTTACCCCCCTTTACTAAAGGGGGAGTTTCAAGGAGTATATTCATTTTTGAAAACGTTTTACCCATTCACTTCCACGATGAGCCACTTTTCTTTATACTCAATATCTCCTGCCACCACTCTTTTCTGTTTCCCATCCTCTGTTCCCAAAATCAAGGCTCCATCTGAATCCACATCGATCGCGATGCCGGCTACTGTCTCCCCAAAGGAAGTGACCTTCACTTGTCTCCCTTTGATGTGAGCCCGGTCTCTCCAAGCCTTCAGAATAACGGCGCCGCCTTCTTCCAAGAAGATGGAATACCACTTTTCCAGTTCTTGCAAAAAAAATTGGAGAAAAGCTTTTCTCGAAACCTTCTGCCCCATTTCTATCTTTAACGAGGTGGCGACAGCCCGAATCTCTTTTGAAAACATCTTCTCGTCCATATTGAGGTTAACACCGATCCCGAGGATCACAAAATGGATGCGGTCCATTTCCGAATGGATCTCATTGAGGAGCCCGGCTACTTTTCGGTCTCGGAGAAGGATATCATTGGGCCATTTGATCAAAGGAAGGAGTCCGGAAAACTTCTGGATGGCGTCTGCCGTAGCGACAGCCGCCATCAGGGTGATAAGGGAGGCTTGATGGGGTGAAATTTTCGGTCGCAGGATAACAGAAAGATAAAGATTTAGAAAAGGAGGAGAGAACCATTGCCTTCCCAGCCTCCCCCTCCCTTTTTCCTGCGATTCCGAAATGACCACCTCTCCTTCCTCGGCGCCATTCAGAGCCAATTGATAGGCTTTAGAGTTCGTTGAATCAAGGGTCTGAAAATGATGGATCGTCCTCCCCATCCATTTTGTCTTCAGGAGAGGTTTGACCTCCGTTGGGGTGAGAAGGTCCGGTGATTGAATCAAACGGTATCCTGACCGTGTCGAAGCTTCAATCTCATAGCCCAGCGTCCTGAGCCGTCTCAGTCTCTTCCACACGGCCGTTCGGCTTACTTTCAAACGACGGCTGATCTCTTGCCCTGAAAGAAAGGCCGAAGGATGTTTTTTCAGGAACTGAAGAATCTCATCATCCATCATGTTTCGGAAGTTCTTTCCCCTCACCTCCGTCCTCTCCCAAAAGAGACTGTGTCGCAATGGTGACTACGCAAAAAGATGAATCCTTCCATGTTAGAGAATACAAGTTTGTTAGGGGACAGGCGACTAGCTGAGGAAGCTTTAGAGTGGAACCTTTTATCATGTAAATTCAAACATATATATTTCATGAAGACATCATTTCCGATGACAAGAATGGTTGACTCTCCCTTTCAAAAATCCGCAATTCTAAAGCTTCCGAAGCTGGTCACCTGTCCCTCACTGCGATTACGACACAGGCTCAAAGGGGAGAGGAGATTTACTTGAAACTCTTCTAATCAGGAATTACGGACACGAAAAACGGACACGGTCACGTTTTCTATGAAATCACTTTGTCATAACGGGAAAATTGCATGGAGAAGGTTCCTCTTCCCTGGGTGAGGGATCTTAAATCGGTTGAGTAACCGAACATTCGGGTCAGGGGCGAGATGGCTTTGATCATGGTGACCTTGCCTTTTGGGGCAATGGCTTCAACAGAACTCTTTCTCGCCTTCAAATCCCCCACCACTTCACCCATGAACTCTTCGGGAACAATAATATTAACCTCCATCATCGGTTCCATCAGAACAGGTTGGGCCTTGCGGCAACCTTCCCGCAAGGCATTGGAAGAAGCAATTTTGAGAGCAAGCATGGAGGGGTGATCCGAATCAATATTCGCTTTTAATAAAGTGACTCGAAGATCAGTCATGGGATAACCCAAAATCACTCCCACCGTGGAGGACTCTCGAATTCCTTCTTCAACAGAGAGAAGCCCTTCGGCGGGCAGGGTTCCCTCCGGCACCTCCGAGTGGAACTCAATTCCCTTTCCCCGTCCATTCGGTGAAATCCGTAAAAAGACCTCTGCGAAATGTTTGACTTCATCCATCTCTTTCATAAATTTGGCTGAGGTCTTACCCTCTTTTTCTATCGTCTCCCGATAGACAACCTGAGGTCTCCCCACATTCACTTCCAAATGGTATTCGGTCAGGAGGCGATTGACCAGCACATCCAGATGCAGCTCCCCCATCCCCGAGAGGATGGTCTGACCCGTATCTTCATCAAACCTGACACGGAAGGTAGGGTCTTCTTCACTCAACTTCTCAAGAGATTCGGTCAGTTTTTCTTGATCCTTGCTTGTTCTGGATTCGACAGCAATGGACATGACAGGTTTATAAAAATCGATGGGCTCAAGAAAAATTGGGTGACTCCGATCGCAGAGGGTGTCTCCTGTGGTGGTTTCCTTCAATCCCATGACCGCCACGATCTCTCCCGCCTTGGCTTCTTCCACCCGGGTGCGCTGGTGGGCATGCATCTGAAAGATTCTTGAAATCTTCTCACCCCTCTTCAAGCGCGGGTTATAAACCTCTGTTCCCACTTTGAGCACACCGGAGTAAATCCGGATATAGACCAATTTCCTGCCCTCATCTATCATCACCTTGAAGGCTAAGGCGCTGAATGACTCTTCGTCCTTAGCCATTCTGGTCTCCCTTTTTCCTGTCACAGGGCTCGCCCCTTCCACCGGCGGGATATCGAGGGGAGAAGGAAGATAGTCCACAATGGCACCCATGAGGGGCTGAATCCCCTGATTTCTCAAGGCGGCGCCACAGAGGACAGGCACGGCTTTCATCGAAATGGTGGCTTTTCTCAGGCCGGCTTTCATTTCAGATTCTGAAATCTCCTCCCCGTTAAGATATTTTTCCACCAAATGTCCGTCCAACTCGGCGATGGATTCAATCAGCTTGGAGCGATGAAAGGAGGCTTCTTCCTCCATATCTTTTGGAATAGATATCTCTTTGAATTCGGCGCCCAGACTATGCTCATCCCAAACAATTCCTTTGGATCGGATAAGATCGATGACCCCGATAAACCGATCCTCCGCTCCAATGGGAATCTGGGTAATCAGGGGATTGGCTCCCAGGCGCTCGACCATCATCTTCACGGTTCCAAAGAAATCCGACCCGATTCGATCCATCTTATTGACGAAGGCCATTTTCGGAACCCGATATTTATCTGCCTGGTGCCATACGGTCTCGGATTGAGGCTCCACTCCTTCGACTGCGCTGAAGATCGCAATAGTCCCATCCAACACACGCAATGAACGTTCCACTTCAATCGTGAAGTCCACATGACCAGGGGTATCAATAATATGAATGGTGTTCCCCTTCCATTCAACCGTCGTCACAGCAGAGGTGATGGTAATTCCCCTTTCCTGTTCCTGTTGCATCCAATCCATGGTGGCTGTCCC
>CAZEKS010000336.1:0-3373 GCA_964512795.1 uncultured Syntrophaceae bacterium | reverse complement strand
GTTTCGAGAAATCGTTTCTCCTTTAGAACATCCTCCTTCGTAAAAAAGCTCTTATAGGTCACCTTGCCGGTGATGGGAAAGTCCCAATGATAGAGTTGGAGGCGATCCTTCTCGGAGGCGGTAATGACATGGAGGACAGAATCTTTCACTTCAAAATATTTTGAGTAACTCTTCGTCCTCGTGAGACCCAGCTTCTCTTCACCGTAGCGCTTTACCTCCTGGACGAAACGGATCTTCTCCTTGGCTTCGTCCTCGACCCCTTCCTGCTCTAAAACCTCTTGAACCGGGACACTATGAAAAGTGATGAAGGATTGATGCCATCCCAGCTTTGAGAGATAGAACAGGTTCCCACAACCTGTCAAAGAAAGGGATATGAATGTGAGGAATAAAAAACTCCTCAAGGTTTTGATCATGAATCTTTCTTACAATATTCTTCGATGGGAATCAAAAGTTTCTGACCCTTTCCCCTCTTCTTAACATCCCCTTGGTTTTGGAGTATGCTGACAAGAATGCCATCCATGACGTGTCATTGCGAGGAGCGAAGCCCTGCACCGCCCTGAACCAGCACGGTTCGTGGCACCGCATGGTGCATAGGGGAAGCGACAAAGGATTTATAACTCTCAAGAGATTGCAGCAACCATGCCTGTCCCAGAAAAAGAGCTGGCAAAAGTGGTCATGGTGGAAGCAGATGGGAAGATGGTCATGTAGGTCCTGTCTGTCAGTGATCAAGTCGAAACCAAGAACCTAAATAAAGCTCCTGAGGGTTCGAGTCGGCTTTTTTGAGGGTTTCTTCTGAAATTGCCACTTCCTGTTTTTCTTTCTTCTTCCTTATTATCCCCTCTTGCGCCCTAATGATATTTCCATATCACCGAGAGAAGGTAACGTCCCAAAGACATCGTTTCTACTCTCAATTGAATTCGATCCCCCCTTTCTCCAATCTCGCTCAGGTAGATCTTCCTGTCTTGGACAATCAATCCTTGCCCTTCCCCCATGCCCCTCCGGATAATAAAGACAGCCCCCATCCTTACGTTCATCGGATGGAATGCTTTCGTATCCTCAAATCCATAATATTCCATGACGGCAGGGCTTTTCGTCCTCACCCCTTTAAGAATAATTGCCTCTTTTTCAGCCTGGAATTCTTCGACAACAGGCTCCTTGTAAACCGAGTGAATATAGAAAATAGAAAACGTTTCAGAAGAACTTGTCCGAATATGGATCGACTTGGGGCGATCCATATTCTCGATATGAAGGAGGGTCACTTTCTTAAAAAGGAAAACCCCTCCTCCCACTATCAAGATTGCAATCAATGTGAGGAGGGGCCAGTTCTTCCGTTTCAATTATTTAATCTTAAGCCCTCTCTCCGTGAAATATCGAATTGCCCCGGGATGGAATGGAATCGGAGAACCCCCTGCCGCCTGGGACTCCAAAGATAAGTTGTTTGCCTCTCTATGAAAGGCCACTAACTCCGATTTATGATCGAACAGAGTCTTCACGATATCATAGACCACATTCTCTTTCAT
Organism: uncultured Syntrophaceae bacterium; assembly: GCA_964512795.1. Classification (GTDB taxonomy): domain Bacteria; phylum Desulfobacterota; class BSN033; order BSN033; family UBA1163; genus UBA1163. Next base: position 1,853 of record CAZEKS010000336.1, on the reverse strand, counting down.
ATTCTCGCGACAAACCAGGAGATTCCAAACGACAGCAATCGGAATGTCCGCATTCTGTCCGGGATAAGTTTTAGCAGGGATAACCCCTTTTACATAGATTGGCCCATACTTCTCCCTCATCTTAGGAACAGCCTCCGCATGGCCAATGAGTTTCATTTTAAGCCCAGGGGTGACTCCTAAATCGGTTACCGCTGCAGTAGGAAGGCCCCCCACCCAGAAGAAGGCTTCAATCTTCCTATCCTTTAAGACACTGGCTGATTCAGAAACACTCAAATTATCCCTCGTCATATTCTTATTCGGGTCCAGTCCATAAGCCTCAATAACCCTCAGGGCCATCACCTCGGTCCCGCTTCCCGGAGCTCCTGTTGAAACCCTTTTCCTCTTCAGATCCGTGACCTTTTCAATCCCCTTGCTCTCAATCGTCACAATATGCATATTATTGGGATAGAGAACCGCTATGGTCCTCAGGGGGATTTTCCCCTTAAATCTTTCTCTCCCACTATAGGCATCCCATCCTATATCTGCCATAATGAGCGCCAAGTCTTCCTTTCCCCTACTCAACAGAAGGCAATTATCTACTGAGGCATTTGTCACTACTACTGTGACCTCCGCATAGGGAATGTATTTCGATAGGAGACCGGCCATCCCACTACCCATTGGATAATAGATCCCTCCTGTGTTGCCAGTAGCAATGGATAACTGAACTGTTTTTTGAGCCCAGATAGAAGGGATGCTAAAAATAAAGAAGAGGATCACGAATCCGACTAAGATTAAACGTCTCATAAGAAAATCTCTTTCCCCTCACCCTTTCCCTCTCCCCTGGAGGGAGAGGGCGGGGTGAGGGAGGACTTCAACCCTGTACGGGTCTGTGCGTAATTTGAAGTTCTCCTTTTTCAAGACGATAGCAGGTATTTCTCAACCAATGGGCATCATCCTGATCTGGAAAATCCTTCCGAAAGAAGGCCCCTCTACTCTCCGTTCGGATCAAACTTCCTTTTAGGATGGCACTGAGAAGGAAAGCCATATTTTCTAAATCTCTCTTTCTAAAAAGGTCTTTCAATGTGGCGGGATAAACCTTCTCAATTCTTTTTTCAATGGATGCCAACCGATCCAACCCTTCTTTCAATGACTCTTTCTCTCGAACAGGACCGGCATATCTCCAGGCCAGATCTTTTAAATCCTTAAGCAGTTCTACTGGACGGTCAAAGGTTCCCCTTCTCTTTCTGAAATAGGCTTGGACCTTTCTATCCCATTTTTTCAAAAAGTTCTCAGAAAAAAGATTGGAAGATCCCTGTCCTCCTTCTTCCTGGTGGAAATATTCAGCCACCGTTTGGCCACTAATAACTCCAAACACTGCACATTCCGTCAACGCATTTCCCCCAAGTCGATTGGCACCATGGATCCCCCAGACCACTTCTCCTGCTGCAAAAAGGCCGGGGAGAGACGTTGCTGCCTTTTCATCAGTCTCCACTCCTCCCATAAAGAAATGGACGACTGGGGAGATTAGAAAAGGTCGATCAAGAAAAGGGAACTTCGATTTTTTGAGAAAGTTTAGGGGGAAATCCTCCCACTTTCCCTGCGGAACTTGAGTTAGATCAAAAAAGATATCCCCATTCTGAGTGGCATTGCATAAGGCGATGGAGAGGCGATCCCTTTGGTCAATGATGGCCTGATTTAAATCTCTCGGAAGGTTAAATTTCTCAAATAGATCCTCTCCATTCTCATCAAACAACCTGACCTCCTCTGGATAGGGAGGATAAAGGAGAAAGGAGGAGAGCCTCGGTTCTCCCAAAGCAAAGGGATAAAATTGAATGAATTCCAAGTCGAAGAGAGGAAGACCTGCCCTAAGGGCT
>CAZEKS010000335.1:0-3379 GCA_964512795.1 uncultured Syntrophaceae bacterium | reverse complement strand
ACGGGCTTTTGATCACCTCGCTGATCGCTCCAACCTCCATATTAAAAACATAGTCGAATTCGGTTGGCTTCTCCCCCTGGCTGAAATAACCCAAATCCCCACCCTGAACCTTTTCGGGCCCGAGAGATTTCCCCATGGCCACCTTCTCAAAGCTCTCTCCTTTTTTTAGCCGTTTCAGGATCTGGATCGCCTCTTCCCCGTCTGCCACAACGATCTGACGTACCCTCACCTTCTGGCCAATCTGAAATGAGAACCGATGGTCTTCATAATATTGAAGCGCTTCCTTTTCATCGATTTTATCTTGGGAATGGAAGGCACCTCGGATGACCTTCTCGGCTAATAATTTTTCTTCCAACCGAACTTTCCATTCCTCTAAGGTCATCCCCTTGAGACCCAATGTTTCTCCAAATCCCTCCCCTGAATAATCCATTTTTATTTCAGAAATGGCCTGATTCAACTCTTCCGGAGAGATCTTGATCCCCAATCGTCGGCCTTCCTGCACGAGAATCTTGCGTTCGATCACCTGATCGAGATAAGCCTGTCTCAGGTTTCCCAGATCGGTTCCTTTTGCCTCCCTCCCTGGTTCTAATATCAACTCCTTAAACTCCCGGTCAAATTCTTCCATCGGGATCTGTTCCTCATTGACCTGAGCGATGATATGCTCAGGGAGTCCCGCTTCCCACAGGTCACATCCCCACGGGAAAAAAAATAGGATGATTAAGATAAGGAGGGTGGAAGATTTCTTCATTTCTTCTCTTCTTTGGGGTTTGCCTCCCTTTTCTCCTCTTCAGTCCACAGCTTCTCATTGAAAAGGACGTTGGCTTTCGATTTCGCTTCTTTCACATATTCAAGATAGGCCTCCTGTTTTTTCTTCGGCTGGAGGAAAAAGCGGATTCTTTCTTTGACTTGATTCAGGGGCTTCAAGGTGCTCCCCCGCATATCTTCCAATCGGACGATATGGTATCCATAGGGCGTGCTGATGACCTCGCTGATCTCCCCTCTCTTTCTGAGGGAAAAGGCCGCTTCTTCAAACTGAGCAAAGGGAGGTGCCAACTGCCCTCGGCGAATATAGCCAAGATTTCCTCCATCTTCCTTGAATTTACCGATATTGTAGGCAGAGGCTAAGTTCTCAAAACTTTCACCCCGCGAAAGTTTCGTCACCACTTCCTTCAGAGCAGGCTCCGTATTGACAACAATGTGACGAATCTTTATCTCCTGTGGCTCCATAAAGAGGGCTTGGTTCTCTTTATAGTATCGCTGAACCTCCTCTTCTGAAACCTCGGCTCTTCCTCTCAATCCCTCTTCGAGAAGGGCTTCGATGAGGATAGCTCTTCTTGCATCCTCGATCTTAGCCTGAATTTCTTTATTCTTATCCAGGCCTTTCTTCTTAGCTTCCTGGTAGAGCACCTCTCGGGGGATCACATAATTTTCAAGAAAATCTCTTGTCCCCTTTTCGCTCAATAACCTCATCTTTCCTTCCAAGGGTTGCTTTTCCAACATCTGCTGAAATTCTTCCAGAGAGATAGAAACATTGTTGATCCTGACCAGTTCCCTCTCCCCTAACCCCTTCTCCCCTGATTTCTGACAGCCCGAAAAGAAGAAAGACAAAAAGAGCAAAATCCCTAAGAAAATCAATCTTTTCGTCATCATTCTCACCTTGTGCATCTATCTTGAGACTTATTCCCCTTCTTTGCCAAAAAGGGACTCGATGATATTTACCATATCAAGCCAATGCTTGCAATAGCTTTTTAGCTGCCCCGAAGGGATCTCGCCTTGCATCCGGCCATCCTTCGATAACCAATTTAGAGTCCGGGGTAAATCGATATTTACCCTCTCCCTGATGAACAAAATCCACTACTCTCTGGGGGGAAACCCGGGTGCTCTCATCAAAGGTGAGGACAATTTGAGAAGGGGTCTCTTCATACTTTTTGATCGCCATTCCCGTCAGGAGAATTTTCACCTTGATTACCTCCAGGAGATGATCCACCTCCATTGGAATCTTCCCGAATCGGTCGATCAGCTCGTCTCGAGTCCTCTCCACCTCCTCATCGGAACGAGAAAGAGAAAGCTTTCGATAGAGACTCAGCCGTTCTCCTGGATCGTCCACATAGGCCTCTGGAATGAAAGCAGGAAGATGGAAGTGAATTTCTGGAGTGATCTCTTCGACGATGTCTTCCCCTTTCAATTCCCTGACCGCCTTCTCCATTAATTGGGTGTAAAGTTCGAATCCCACGGCAGTGATGTATCCGGATTGCGATGGGCCAAGCAGGTTTCCCGCCCCCCGAATCTCCAAATCCTGAATGGCCAGTTTGAATCCGGATCCCAGTTAACTCAATTCTTGAATCGCTCGTAGCCTCCTCATGGCATCCCTGGAAAGGATGAAATCTCCGGGAATGACAAGATAAGCATAGGCTTGGTGGCTCCCCCGTCCCACCCGGCCACGAATTTGATAAAGGTCTGCCAGACCAAAACGCTCTGCGTGATTGATCAGGATGGTGTTGGCGGTCGGGATATCCAAACCGGATTCGATGATACTGGTACAGACGAGAAGATTCACTTCCTTCCTGACGAATTGGAGCATCACCTTCTCCAATTCCTTTTCTTTCATCTGACCATGAGCAATGGCCAGGGAGGCTTCTGGAACGAGCTCTTTTAAATGGTGAGCAATCGTATGGATGTTTTGAACGCGATGATGGACGAAGAAGACTTGCCCTCCTCGATCGAACTCCCGTCGAATGGCGTCTAGGATGACTTCCTCATCATAACGGATCACGAAAGTCCGAATCGACAGGCGATTTTCAGGGGGGGTTTGGATGAGACTGAGATCCCGAATTCCGGAGACAGCCATCTGGAGCGTCCTCGGAATAGGGGTCGCTGTAAGCGTGATCACATCCACTAATTTTCTCATCTGCTTCAATTTCTCCTTATGGGAAACGCCGAATCGATGCTCCTCATCAATCACTACCAGCCCCAGATCCCGGAAGGACACATCCTTCTGCAAAAGTCGGTGGGTCCCGATCACAATATCCACCTTCCCTTCCTTCAGACGTTGAAGGATCTCCTTCTGCTCTCCGGGGCTTTTAAACCGGCTCAATACCTCGATCACCACCGGATAAATCTTGAACCGCTCACGAAAGGTCTGGTGGTGCTGTTGGGCCAGAATGGTGGTAGGGACTAAAATGACAACCTGTTTTCCACCCATCACGGCACGATAGGCCGCCCGGAGCGCCACCTCTGTCTTACCATATCCCACATCTCCACAGATCAAGCGGTCCATCGGTTTGGGGCTGCTCATATCGTTCGTCACCGCATCAATCGCATCCATCTGATCCGGGGTTTCTTCATATTCAAACGTGGCTTCAAACTCTTTATAAAACTG
>CAZEKS010000334.1:0-3380 GCA_964512795.1 uncultured Syntrophaceae bacterium | reverse complement strand
GGTTCTCGAGATGGGGATGAATGTGCCGGGTGAAATCCGAAGGCTGACCGAGATTTCAGAGCCCGATGTAGGATTGATCACCAATATCCAAATGGTTCATCTCGAAGGTATGGGAAGTCTGGAGAGATTAGAAGAGGAGAAGGGAGAGCTCTTCCGGGGGATGAGGAGGGATGGAACGATATTGGTGAATCAGGATGATCCCCGGGTCGTGGATCTGGCGAGTCGATACCCTGGCCAAAAGATTACCTTTGGGATCGAGCATCCTGCAGACATCATGGCCAAAGAGATCCGACTCCATGGGGCGGAAGGAACCTCTTTCACTTTGATCTTGGAAGGGGAAGCGATGGAGATTACTCTTCGGTTATTGGGAAGACATTTCGTTCCGAATGCTCTCTCTGCCATAGCGGTAGCGTGTCTCTTTGGAGTGGAGGTAAACCGGGCAAAAGAGGCGTTGGAAAATTTTCAACCCTTCCCCATGAGGATGGAGGTCGTCCCTCTCAAAGGAGGAGAGATTCTGATCAACGATTCCTACAACGCCAACCCTTCCTCAATGGAGCTTGCCCTGGAGACCCTGGTAGAGGCGAAAGGAAAGGGAAGGGCTATCGCTGTGCTGGGCGATATGTTAGAACTCGGAAATTTTACAAAGGAAGCCCACGAACAAATAGGAAAGAAGGTGAGTGAACTCCCGATCGACTTCCTTCTCGCCATGGGAGAGAAAGCGCCCGTGGTCGTTGAGTCAGCGATTCGTCATGGGTTTCCGATGGAGAAGGCAAGGATCGGAGAGAGTCATTCAGAGGCCATCTCCCTCTTAAGGCAGATAATCCAGAACGGGGATTGGGTATTGATCAAGGGTTCAAGGGGGATGGCCATGGAGAAGATTGTAGAGGGTTTGGCAGGAGGGAGGGCCTAAAGAATGTTATATCATCTCCTTTATCCTCTTCATGAGGTTTTTTCCTTCTTTAATGTTTTTCGTTATATCACTTTTAGGACCATCTATTCGATTCTGACCGCTCTTCTCATCATTTTTATCATCGGGCCTTGGTTGATCAAAAAGTTGAGGGCCTTTCAGATTCAACAGGTGGTAAGGGAGGATGTTCCCTCCCGACACATGGTCAAGAACGGGACCCCCACGATGGGAGGAAGCCTCATCCTGGCTGGCATACTTATCCCAACGCTTTTCTGGTCCGACCTGACCCATCCTTATATCTGGATTGTTTTGTTGACCACCTTGGCGTTCGGTCTTCTCGGTTTTTGGGATGATTATAAAAAGATGATGGATAAGAAAGGCATTGGCATCCGGGCTCGATACAAGTTTCCTATTCAAGTGGCTATAGGACTGGTGGTGAGCTTCGTCCTGTTCAACACGATTGATCACGATTCCAGGTTGATCTTTCCTTTCTTTAAAAAGGTGACGCCGGACCTTGGGGGATGGTACATTCTTTTTAGCATGTTCGTGATCGTGGGTTCGGCCAACGCGGTCAACTTGACCGATGGATTGGATGGGTTGGCCATCGGACCCGTGCTCATTGCCAGCGCAACCTTCATGCTCTTCTGTTATCTCGCAGGGAACTTCAAATTCGCCAGCTATCTTCAGATTCCCTTTGTCAAAGGAAGCGGAGAATTAACCATCTTATGCGGGGCGCTGGTCGGTTCTGGTCTGGGATTTCTCTGGTTCAACACCTATCCGGCTCAGGTGTTTATGGGTGATGTGGGTTCTTTATCCCTGGGAGCAGCCCTGGGAACAATGGCTGTGGTCATCAAACAAGAGTTTCTCTTAGTCATTGTGGGCGGGATTTTTGTGATCGAAGCCCTCTCCGTCATCATCCAGGTCGTCTCTTATCAGGTTCGTAAGAAGCGGGTCTTCAGAATGGCGCCCATTCACCACCATTTTGAATTGAAGGGCTGGGCTGAACCAAAGATCATTGTCCGGTTCTGGATCATTGGCATTATTCTCGGGCTGATCGCGATCAGCACATTAAAACTCAGATAGAAATCCCCCCTCGCCCCCCTTTATTAAAGGGGGGTTGGGGGGATTATAAAGTTATAGGTGATGGCGAGACGAATGGATCTCAAAGGCAAGAAGGTATTAGTCGTAGGCATGGCTCGAACGGGGATCGCCACAGCAAAATTCCTTCAGGCAAAAGGTTCTCTGGTGACCACTGCGGAGGTAAAACCGGAAGAGGAGATAAAGGAAGCTGTTCAAGAATTGAAGGGCATGGATATAGCGACAGAATGGGGGACTCACCGGACGGAGACCTTTCTTAAACAGGATATCATTGTGGTGAGCCCCGGTGTGGACCTGAGCATTGATCCCATTCAGAAAGCCATCCAGCATGGCGTTTGGGTGATCAGTGAAATTGAGCTGGCTTGCCATTTTATCCGTGTCCCGATCATTGCGGTAACAGGAACCAATGGAAAGACCACTACCACCCTGCTGATTGGTGAGATGCTGAAAGAGGATGGTAGAAAAGTGGGAGTGGGAGGTAACGTCGGAGAGCCATTAATTCTTTTCGCAGAGGGAAGAGACCGATGGGAAGTATTGGTGGCAGAGATCTCCAGTTTTCAGTTGGAGGCCATTGAAGATTTTCGGCCGCGAATCGCTGTTCTACTAAATATTACTGAGGACCATCTAGACCGGTATCCCAGTTACGATGAGTATATCGAGGCAAAGGTGAGGATTTTTGTAAATCAGAATTCCGGGGATCTGGCTGTTCTCAACAGAGATGATCCCATCGTGATGCGGTTCAAAGAAAAGGTGAAAGCGAAAAAGGTTTTTTTCAGCTTAAGAGAGAAACTTGATGAGGGCGCTTTCTCCAATGGCCAAACGATCTCCCTTCGACTGGGAGGGAAGGAAGAAGAATATTCCTTAGCCAAAGCCTCCTTAAAGGGGATACACAATGTGGAGAATATGATGGCAGCCCTCACCACGGCCAGGATCTTTGGTTGTTCAAAAAAAGCGATCCAAGCTGTCCTCAATCGGTTTAAAGGTCTTGAGCATCGTGTCGAATTTGTCCGGGAGATTGGAGGGGTTCGTTTCTATAATGACTCCAAAGGGACGAACGTGGGCTCAGTGGTCAAATCTCTCCAAAGTTTTTCAGAACCCGTGATCTTGATTGCAGGAGGGAAGGATAAAAACGGGGATTTAAACCCCCTCGTAGAATTGGTTCAGAAACGGGTCAAACATCTGATCCTGATCGGAGAGGCGAAAGAGAGAATGAACCGCAAGCTCGGAGGGCTGACCGATACGGTGATGGCGAAGACCATGGAAGAGGCGGTGCTTCTCGCCCATCAAAAAGCCAAGGCAGGTGAGGTGGTTCTTCTCTCCCCCGCCTGTTCGAGTTTCGATATGTTCAAAGATTATAAGGAGAGAGGAAAGGTAT
>CAZEKS010000333.1:0-3393 GCA_964512795.1 uncultured Syntrophaceae bacterium | reverse complement strand
CGTTCATTGCCTCTTTGAGATTTCTGGGGCTGATGAAAATATCTTCTTCTCCTTCACCCTCAGGAATGACGAATCCATATCCATCTGGATGTGTTTTGACTCTGCCAACAATCAAATTCATCTTTGATGGGAGGCCGTAACGGTTCCCTCGAATCCGAACAACCTTTCCCCCATCCGCCAAACCTCTGAGAAATTCCCTCGCCTTCTGCCTTTGCTCCTTTTGAAGACCTAAACGGCGGAGAATTTCTCTCAAAAGAAGGGGCCGATCTTCTTCTGCCATCAACCGGAGAATCTGCGGCGCTGAGAGATCTATATGTTTCTCCCGTTGGATTACCTTCTTCTTCCTTAAATATCTCCTCCGTTTCTTACCCATGAGTCTCCTAAAGCAGAAAGCCGATAGTTTCTGTCCTTAAACTCCGAAATATTTCGATAAAAAAAGGGGCGCTCAATGACCCCTTTTTGTGAAAAACCAAAATCTTCTTCCTTTAAACTTACGCTCCCACTCCGGGGTGGGACCCCGACAATACCATAAAAAGCGGGATCAAGATGGCAAGGAGGATGCCAACAAAGGCAATAATGAGAGGAAGGAGAACGGCTAAGACTGCCTTCCCAGTCGAGATCGCATGTCCTTCCCTTACCCCAAGAATGGCCAGGATGAGAAAATAAATAAATCCTACGAAACCCCCGATCACTGGAACGATGTAAAAGAGCATGGCGCTATGGGAATATGAGATGGCGCGAAAGGTCGCTTGAAACCCTTTTCGGTTTCCTCCCACGATCATCACACAAAGATGTGTCACTCCGCTTCCTACTGCAATAGAAAAGGCAATCAAGAAAGGTATTGAAATAATGGCGAAGACAAGGAAGAGGCTGTAGGTGGTCACCGAGCGAATTTGAGACGGAACCATTTCTGAAAGGAAAAGCCATTGCCAAAGCAGGGCGACTCCGCACCCTATGATCCCCGCAATCATGGCAAAGATAAAGGGAGACCAGTATCCCTCACCCGCCGCAACCTTTTTAAAAAATTTTGTAGGTGAGAAAAGGACCTCTTGTGTTGTTCTTAAAAAAGCTGCAATGAATCCCTCTCCACTCTCCCACGGGGTATACTCTTCTGATGAAATTTCATGAACCTGCCCCTCATACGAACGGGCTGTCTCCTGATATTGGGCATATTTAGAAATGATGATGCCGCATTTGATGCACTCATCGGTTTCGGGTTGCTCAAATCCACATTGGGGACACGTCATCAATCCCCTCGTATACGCCTTTTTTTCAGATTCGGGTTTATAAGTAAAAGCAGGTTTCGGCTTAGTCATGGGGCCAGGTCTGGGTTCAGATTTAGGCTCAGGTTCAAAATCCCGAGTAATATCCAGAATGGGAATCTGTTCTTCCTCCTCTTCTTCTACCTTCACTCTTCCCCCAATTTCTTCAAAGGCTTTCACATACCTCCCCGCCTCCTCTTTCGAAAGGCCTTTTTTCACCACAATGGGAACCCTCTGAAGCATGTTTTCAGCCTTTTCAGGAGTGAGATTAAATTTTCTCTGAAGGCCTCCTAGCAAACGAGTCTCTTCTTCGAGACCGATCACTGAGAGACCCAAAAATATTACTTTATAGGAAGCCATCTCTCCACCTCCTTTTTAAAACCAACAGGGTTTTGAAAAAGTTACCATATTCAACAATAAACTACAAGAATTATTTACGAAGATTGCGAAGATATATGGGCAGCAGTTGATTCCCATCAACATTAATAGGCAATACTTAAGTGGTCGAATAAGTAGCAATGCCTATCAAGAAGGAGATGTGGATGGGGCGATGATCGGCTGCGGTCAATGTGTGGGATTGATCCATGAAATAAAAAGTGTGAAAGAGGTCATCGAGGACATGATCCAGGAGGCGCAATCCATCCTTCAAAAATTAAATGCCATGAAGGAGTAGGTAAAGTTACCCCTATCTCCTCGCTATTCTAAAACTTTACAGAATCATCAGGATATTTTGAAGAGTGTTTGAACAATCACCTCAGATAGGATTCCCATTGTTTGGCCGTCTTGAGGATATAGCCCTTCGGAAGGCCTTTGACAATCTCGTTGTGACCGGGTAGAAGAATATCCACCTCTAATTCAGCCAAACGCATCAGAGATTGTTTAAGCCCAGCGGGGTCGGCTCCATAGAGGTCAAAACGACCAATCACATAATCGGCATAAACTACATCACCCGGAATGAGGATTTTCATGGGGCGATGATAAAGGCCGATGCTGCCCATAGAGTGGCCTGGGATGTGGATGACCTCCCAGGCCATATCGCCGAGATCCAGGGCTTCACCCTCTTGCAGTTTCCGTTTAACTTCAAATTTAAATGCACCTGGTTGAAGGCCAAAGTGTTCCTGGCAAAACCCTCGGAACGCATCCATACCATAGACAGCCCTCTCATCCCCCTGCTCCAAGAGATCGGCTTCCAAGTAATGTACCCACAGTTCAGCCCAAGGGATCTGCTTCAGGATTTCAGACAGGCACCCGATGTGATCCAGGTGTATATGAGTCATGATAATCCTCTTTATAGCTGATAATTCGATCCCCGCTTTCTGGATAGACTGAATCTTATAACTCCCCTTCCCTGTTAAACCTGCATCAATGAGGGAAAGGTTTTTGGAGGATGGCTTCCCCAACACATAAACGTGAGAATCCGGCATAAATTCATCCTGTCCTGGAATGTAATAGACATCTTCGGTTACCTTTGGCATAAATCACTCCTAAAGAAAGTTTCAGCTCATGTTTGCATAACCTAATAGACTTCTCTATTCAAGCTTCCTCCCGTTTCCTTTTCAGAATGATCAATTTTTTTTGATTTCCACCTCAAAATTTAATTACAATATTACGAATGAAAGATAAGGTAAAAGAAAGGACAAACCGATGATACGTCGCAACTTAGAGCACCCCGAAGTGAAAGCGACTCGCTATCGGGCCCATGGGGGTGGCGTGGCTCACATGATTCTGGACACTCGTCATCTGAAAACCCTGATGTTTCTTGCCCATGCCTCGGTTCCCCCTGGTAAAAAACTCATTGGCCATGTGGATCCCATGGAAGAGATCTACTATATACAAACCGGTCAAGGCCGCATGCAGGTAGGGAATGAGGTCTGTGAGGTGAAATCTGGAGATGCAGTCCATATCCCCATGGGTCAATTTCACTAACTGACCAATACGGGAAAGGAAGTTTTGACCGTGTTGGTTGTCGCTGGCCTCATCCCAGCTTGAGCCACTCAAGAGAGCGCCGTCCTTCTACCTAATGACCCATGGCCGGTTAGCCTCTCATAAAACATGAAAATAGTCTGATTACTTGGGTTAGGGTTACGGTTACGAAGCCCGTTTCGTACAATGAACGATGGACAATGAACAA
>CAZEKS010000332.1:0-3418 GCA_964512795.1 uncultured Syntrophaceae bacterium | reverse complement strand
AAGGGAGGGTAGGAGGGATTTGGTCTTCAACGTCCATACAATTATGGACTGATTAGTAGATATATAAAGGTTTTCGCCCTGCCTTCGCCGAAGCGGCTACGCGCAGGCAGGTGCAAAACTTTCTCGGGTCAATCGTCAGCTTATAATTTATAGGAGAGATAGAAAGGAGTAAAATGAAGATCATCAGATATCAGGCCGAGTCAAAAATAAATTGGGGAGTGATCGAGGGAGATTCTGTTCGTGAAATGGATGGAAACCCCTTTGGCCATTTCCACCTGACCTCCAAGATGAAAAAAATTGGGGAGGTGAAACTTCTGTCACCCTGCCTTCCTTCAAAAATTGTTGCCTTGGGTTTGAACTACCGGGATCATGCCGAGGAAGTGAAGATGGTTCTTCCAAAGGAGCCCCTTATTTTTATGAAACCCTCCACCTCTGTCATCGGACCCGGAGAGGCCATTATTTATCCGAAGATGTCCAAGAGGGTGGACTTCGAAGCCGAATTGGCTATGGTCATTGGGAAGGAAGCAAAAAAAGTTTCAGAAGAGAGGGCAGCTGATTATATCCTTGGATATACCTGTCTGAATGATGTGACGGCCAGGGATTTGCAACCCAAGGATGGTCAGTGGACGACGGCGAAAGGCTTCGATACCTTTGCTCCCATCGGTCCTTGGATTGTGACGGACATCGATCCTCATCATTTAGACGTGTCGAGTTATCTGAATGGAGAAAGACGTCAGCATTCCAATACAAAGAACCTCATTTTTGGTCCTCGTCAATTAGTGAGTTTCATCTCTCATGTGATGACGCTTCTGCCAGGGGATGTGATCGCCACAGGCACGCCTTCTGGAATTGGTCCGATGGCCATTGGCGATAAGATCGATGTGGTGATTGAAGGAATCGGTACTCTCAGCAATGGTGTGGCCGCCGAGGAATGATTAGGAGATTGGAGATGAGCAGAAAAAAATCGATCGGACTCTATCATCGAGCATGGGAGATCATTCCGGGTGGGGTGAACAGCCCGGTCAGGGCCTTTAAGGCTGTCGGCATTCCACCCACCTTTATTGAGCGGGCAAATGGATCGAAAATTTTCGATGTGGACGGCAATGAATATATTGATTATGTAGGGTCATGGGGACCCATGATCCTGGGACATGCCCACCCGAAGATTCTGGCAGTGCTCAAAAAAGCTATCTCAAAGGGAACGAGTTACGGTGCCCCCACTCCTCTGGAAGTGGAACTTGCCATTAAAGTGAGGAAGGCCTTTCCCTCCATGGAATTGGTGAGAATGGTGAGCTCTGGCACCGAAGCCGTGATGAGCGCAATTCGAGTGGCAAGAGGTTACACAGAAAAGGTTAAAATCATTAAATTCGAAGGGTGCTACCATGGCCACGCTGATAGTCTGCTCGTCAAAGCAGGCTCCGGCGCGACCACCTTCGGCATTCCTGATAGCCTGGGTATTCCAGGGGATCTGGCAAAGCATACCTTGACCGCCATCTATAATGATCTGGAAAGTGTAAAAACCCTGGTCGGTCAATATCCAGAGCAGATTGCCTGCATCATTGTGGAACCCATTGCAGGAAATATGGGGGTGGTCCTGCCCGAAAGAGGATTCTTAGAAGGACTGAGAAAGATTTGCGATGAGAAAGGAATCCTTCTCATTTTTGATGAAGTGATTACCGGATTCAGGGCAGCCTACGGAGGCGCCCAGGAGCTATACGAAATCAGAGCCGATATGACTTGCCTCGGGAAGATCATTGGAGGGGGTCTTCCGGTTGGAGCCTATGGCGGAAAGAAGGCGATTATGGAGGCGGTGTCTCCTCTTGGAGGGGTCTATCAGGCAGGAACGCTCTCCGGAAATCCTCTGGCCATGACCGCAGGAATTGAGACATTGGGGCTTTTAAAGTCAAAAAAGGTTTATCAGGAGTTGGATCAGAAGACTTCCTATTTGACAGAAAATATTTCTGAAATGGCAGAGGAAAATGGAATCCCTTTTACCATCAATAGAGCCACAGGGATGCTCACCCTCTTTTTTACAGAGGGTCCGGTCAAGGATTATCGCACTGCCAAGTTGAGCGATACGAGGCGATTTGCACAGTTCTTTGTGGAGATGATGGAGCAGGGTATTTATCTTCCTCCCTCCCAATTTGAAGCCTGGTTCGTTTCCCTGGCCCATAGCCAGAAGGATCTGGATAAGACCATCGAAGCCTGTGGCAACGCCTTCAAGAATGTTTAAGTCCTGAAGGATAAAATGATTGAAGGAGGATTCCTATTGTGGATGACGAATTAAGAAAGAAGACTCAAGAGACAGCCAATCGGCTGTTTGGTAAAGGGATCAAAAAGGATCCCCCTTACCTTATGTGGAAGGAATTTGATAGAGACCTTGCCAACGATTTTTCCCTTTTTATCACCGGTAACCTCTATTCCAGAACCGTGTTGACTCTGCCCGAAAGGCAAATGGCTGCGTGTGCCATGCTGGCGGCGCTGGGCGCCATGGATGAATTGAAACTCCATGCGAATGCCGCTTTGAATGTCGGCTGTGACCCAAGAAAGCTTGCTGAGGTCTTTTTCCAATTGGCGACCTATGCGGGAATGCCTGCTGTGAATGAAGCCCTTCATGTTTACCGGGACGTCCTGAAGGAAAGAGGGGAGTGGCCCATCAAATAGAAGTTCTTCAGCGGACTCAATGTGCTGATCGAGGTTCTCCCTTTCAATTTATAGTGAACGCCATAAATAAGTTGACATCCGTGTCGTGTCATTGCGAACGAAGTGAAGCAATCTCACGGGATTGCCACGTCGCTTCGCTTCTCGCAATGACCACTTTATTGAAAAGTAAAAAACCCGCGCACATCATCAAGTCTGACGCTGCAAGGATCCGACAAAGACGCCTTTCACCTAAAGAAAAATCCTTTGCCGATTCAGAAATAAACTCTTCATTGACCTACCTATCTTGAATTTAGTAGAATCCCATAAAGCCCAAAGACTTACGAATGTCCTGTCATCCATTAAACGCTCCGATGAAAGTTGAACGGTTCCGGGTCCTGAGCGAAAAGTTCCATTTCTCTGGTTTTCGAAAGTGGCAGGAGGAGATCATCGATGCCCTCCTGAGAAGGCGCGATGTGGTCGTGGTCATGCCCACAGGAAGCGGCAAATCTCTCTGTTACCAGCTGCCGGCGCTGCTCCTGGACGGGGTGACCCTGGTCATCTCGCCCCTAATTGCATTGATGAAAGACCAGGTGGATGGGCTGGTGGAGGATCAAATCCCTGCCACTTTCATCAACAGCGTATTGACCCCTTCCGAGCAAGGACAGAGACTCAGAGAGATTCAGCAGGGCAGATATAAACTGGTTTATATTGCTCCTGAGCGGTTTCGGAATCCGGGATTTATGGAGGGGATTCAATCCTGCCGTGTTTCACTGTT
>CAZEKS010000331.1:0-3425 GCA_964512795.1 uncultured Syntrophaceae bacterium | reverse complement strand
TCATCACCTTCACCTCCTCTTCTACGGTCAATCATTTTGCCGAACTCCTTAAGAAGGAAAATCTTAAAAAATTGTTGAGGGGAATAGCTATTGCTTGTATCGGACCGGTAACGGCCAGGACGGTAAAGGAATGGGGATTGAAAACGCAGATTCAGCCGAGACAATATACCATTCCTGCGTTAACCCGATCGATCGCTGAGTATTTTAATCTTCCCAAACCCATTTCATAAATGTGTAGCTTCGGCATTTATTGCCGACGGTTTTTATGCGCCCCCAGTAAATGGGGGCGCTACAGTTTTTGGTTAAATCCGTGGACAAAGATGAACCAGCCTCCGATCGAAGTCATCCTTTACGATTTAGGCAATGTCGTTCTTCCTTTCAACCATTTCCAGATTGCAGAAAAACTCTCTCGATTCTCCCAGAGAATAGAATTTCAGAACCCCGCCAAAATTTTTTCTTATCTCTTCGATTTCGAAAAGGGAGCGGTCAATGGTTATGAAGTGGGAAAGGTATCTTCTCTGGAATTCTTCCAGTCCCTAAAAGAATTTTTTCAACTCTCCCTTTCCTTTGAGGAGTTCATTCCCATCTGGAACGATATCTTTCTTGAAAATCAGGAGGTCTCTCGGATCATCCTCTCGCAAAAAGGAAAATGGAAGCTCGGCCTTCTTTCCAACACCAATCCTCTGCACTTCGACTATGTTCTGAAAATATTTCCAATCCTTCGGACCTTTGACGAATGGATTTTATCCCATGAGGTTGGCTTTAAGAAGCCTAGGGTTGAGATCTTTAAAAGGGCAATCGAGTGGGCCAACGTCGACCCCCCAAAGGTTCTATTTATTGACGATATGAAGGAACATGTCGAAGTGGCAATCTCTTTAGGAATACAGGGGATCCATTTTGTTTCAGCTGAACAATTGAAAAAAGAATTTTCGTTAAAGCTGAATTCCGCATGAGTACCCGTTGACTTTTTGACCTCCATTTGACAACTTAACCAGCAAATAAAATTTGACCGATTCAATCATAGGATGAAATGCCTGCATGGTTTCAACTCAAAAGTGATAATTCTTATCATTTCCGAAAATTAAAATTTCGCAGATGAAACCTCATCCCTGAAACTCGGTACTTCCAAAAATTCCAAAAAAGGTATATATTACAATCGTAAACTGACAATGGAGATAGACTCCAAGCTAAACTCAATAATTTCTCTGTGGTTTACGGTGACGCGACACGACATTGTTGAAAATCATCCTTACCCAAAAAAGTGCCTGTCTCCGGGCAATTCTGAAACACAAAAGACCTTTCGAGACATGCATAGGCTTATTTTTTTTGGGGGAAACATAGCAACAACATAAAAAATAATGTTAGGCGCTCATTTCTAATATCTTATGGAGAGAACTTGTGCGTGATAAACTTCCGCAGAGCATACAGGCGTTAGTGGGAGATATTGGTGAGCAACAAGTGTTGCTGAGGTTTGCTCTTCTGGCGCATCAATGCAAAGGATGGCAAGTATTCAAAAATATAGGCGAGTCAGGCTTCGATATACTACTTGTTAATAATAAAAACAAGAGGAGATTCGCAATAGAAGTAAAGACGAGACAAAAATTATTTTCAACGAGTGGCCGTAGCGGATCGGCAAGATTCTTCCTTACAAGAAACGAGTATATGTCTGCTGATTTTTTGGTGGCCCATTATATTGATAATAATTGGTTTTTTGTAGTCCCAAAAAAAGATTTGAAGGTCGTATCTGGCGGCAAGAAGTGGAGATTTGTGCTCTCATTAAACAAGAAAGGCCAGCCACAGGAGGAGGCGTTGAAATATTTTAACAGTTGGGAAATCATATCACCTGAATTCAGAGGCATTTTACCAAAATAGTTCGGCGTCTAACCGTCCGTTGATATTAATATAGAATTATTTTTGAAAATTGCTAAATTGAGGCTTTTTCTACGCACTCGTAAGAGAGCCTGAACGCGAGGAGGAAAAAACAAGATGCCAAGGGGGCTGGTGCACGAGGTTCAGTTGCTGGTTGCATTCGGTCTTCCCTACCATTATATTCACCAGCGGAAGGATGCGGCAGCCGGTTTTCTTCCCGGTCTGCGGCATCGGCGAATCCGTCATGGTTGGTATCGCAGCTACGGCAGGCTGTGGAGCTTGAACGACCCTTTTCCCGATATCGTTAGTGAGCGCACGAGCAGGACGGCAGCTTTCAAAGACGCGGTACGAGCCGAAGAGTATTTGTCATGGGTCGCTCATGACTTCCTTGACAAGATATGGGATTTTAACGGTCTTACTACAAAGCAACGGGCATACACACGGAAGTGGTGGGAGGGATTCCACATATGGCTGCTTTTGCGGCCGGACGTTCTGAGGGATTGGGCGGGCGTCGATGTCGAAGCCGGAAAGATTCAACGACTCGTCGACGGAAGTGAACTGTGGGAGAACGAACCAGAAGTGATTAGGGAGTACCAGAGGCTCTATAGGCAAGCATGCTTTCTTGTTCGCCGTGATCGAATATTACGTCGACTGGTTGAAGAGGACGGAGGCTTTGGGAGCCGTCAGAGCTAACGAGAATAGATGGGGAATCGTCGTATTTACTGCAACTGCTGTCGAAACAGAACCTGGCATGAGGTTATGGCGAAACACGCACAAAAGAGGGACGACGACCTTTGGGGATGCCCTCAGTTGTTGGAGGCGGAGATATTGCGTTGTCGTGGATGCGATTTGTTGTCTTTTCGACTATTGAGGCATCCTTTCGAGTTTCAAGATAAAAGGGACAAGGCTGAAGAAGATATTTACCCAGAACGTGGTTTCAAGAAGAGAGAGAGCAAATATTTTTTTCAACTCCCCAAAGAAGTGCACAACTTGTACCATGAAACTCTGGCAGCAAACGATCGAGACTTAGTGCTTCTTTCGACAGCAGGGCTTAGAGCACTTATTGAAGCAATAGTCTCAGACAAGCTAAACGAACAAGAATATGGGCCAAGTCTAGAATCTAAGATTAACGCATTATCGAAATATTTTAAGCAAAGTACAATAAATACGTTGCATGAGTTTCGTGTAATGGGTAATAAAGCAATTCATGCCCAAATGGCACCGGATAAACTGGATCTTCACAGGGCATTGAATGTGGTTGAAGGAATTATGGAGTTCTTCTACGGGATTGATGAGGATGTAGATACTTTTCAACAGCTAAAAAAATCTAAGACAAAAAAGAAGTCCTAATGCCTTTGAGGTTATCTCGCGGACGCTATGCACTGCCTAGCCGGCTTAACTCTCACATTGGGGTAAAATAAAGGTAAAGCCACATGAAAAACCCAGCACAACCATTAGCGGAAGTTTTTGGGCATTTGATAACAGATCACTCGGGAAAAGCTGATCGATACCGGTCTCGGCGTCTTTGTCCCTTTAATAACAAAGTCCCGAATTGC
>CAZEKS010000330.1:0-3433 GCA_964512795.1 uncultured Syntrophaceae bacterium | reverse complement strand
TTAGGGTTACGGTTACGAAGCCCGTTTCGTACAATGAACGATGGACAATGAACAATGAACAAAAAAGATAATACACTATTGCCCGCGCTTCGCGGGATTATCGTATAATGTTCATCGTCCCCAAATAGCACGGGCATCCTTGCCCTTACCGTTGGACGAAACTTATTTTCTAACTAATCGTTCTGATATTTCCAGAGCCAAAGGAGTCCGATCACGATGAGAAGGACTGGCAGAAAATAGGTCCGGATGACTCCTGGGATCGAAAAATGGAGAGAATAATACTTCGCTCCCAGAATGAAGATCCCGACGATTATCGTGACCCAACCAGCCAAACTTTTTCTATTGCGGAAAATGCCTCCTGTCCCAAGAGCAATGACGACCCACGGCCATCCTTCCCTTAACCCATATCCTGTACCCATTCGATCCAAGAGAATCAGCATGCCCAATGCGATCAGAGCCAATCCTAAACCCATCTTATCTCTCCTTTCTTCTACTTACCCACTTTTCTTTCTTGAAATAATTTTGAAAACTTTTCATAATAGCCCGTGTTAAAAACATATATTTTCAATATACTATTTTAAGAAAAAATACAATCATCTCCAGCTTTTGAGAGAAAAGGAGGACTTATGGACCCCAAATTGGTAAGACAATTTATAATCTTCTTGATCATTCTCTTCGGATGGACTGTTGTCGTCCTTCTCGCCGGACCGAAATAATTCTCCTTGATTTAACCCATCCATGGAATAAAAGGTTTCAAGCTTTCAGACTTGAGCTTCAGAGTGCTAATTAGGAATTTGAGAAGTCTGAAAAAATGTAATATAATGACGGACACGAAACACGCTTGCGCGCCGAAACGCTTCAGCGTGCAGGCACGTGACACGGACACGTCATTTTCTAAAAATGCCCACGTAGCTCAATGGTAGAGCTGCTGATTTGTAATCAGCGGGTTGGCGGTTCAAATCCGTCCGTGGGCTCCAAAAAAATCAAAGGAGAAACTCATCCGGGTTAGGCCTTTTTCCATTAAAAAAAGATTGGGAGGCATTCGGGTTAAACTTAATCCTGTAAAGTCTATTTCGGGGGGTTGATCCCAAATTTTTTTTGGAAATCTCGTCACCATTTTAAAAAAGTTTTAGCAGATAACTACCGGAGGGTCATCTCCAATCTAGGATTGGAATGAAGTGGTATAGAATTCGAAATTCGCAAGAATGGCTTCGGAGGAGGGGTCAATTTAAACTATGAACGTAGCGGATTATGGAAAAAATATTTCCTAATTAGAATATGAGCAGGCTGGCGGTGAAGCTCCCCGTCCCTGCCTATCGCAGATAGGCACAGGACGGGGAGCTTCCCGGAAACGAAATCTTATTCATATTATTCCCCTCAACTCCGCATACTTAGCGCGGCCCTTTCAGGGCACTTGCCAGTCAAGTCCGCCCATGGGCTCCATGACAAAAAAGGGGCAACCCACAAGGGGTTGTCCCTTTTTTGTTGGGATGAAGTTCAATAAACCCCGTTCGAAATTCCAGCGGGGCATTGAACCTGGCTGGAATTATTCTAGAATCGAATCCCGCCGCGGTGCAGCGGGGCATTATTTCTAACGGGGTAAATCTTACTAATACTTTAATTCTCCCCTTTTTTTCACAAAATCAATCTTCAGGTGAGAAGAGAATGAGAAAACTATTTCACTTTTTGTGAAAAGGATTCAGGACTTTTGTGAAAATCCCTTCCACTTCGGCTTTCATTAAACTAACGAGGATTTAAAAAAACTTTATTTGAATTATCATGAATCAGCATCCCTTTGCAACCATTGACACAAATGGAGGGTTTAACACGATTTGGTATAAGTCTTGCCTATTAAACGGATAGGCTGTTATTTTCCCCAGGGGACAAAATACAAAACTAAGACAGGGAGATATTGAATACTCAAAGGAGAGACGGATGAGAAGTTTCCTGATCAATAAAAACCTATCCCTCTATTACCATCTCAAAAAAGTAGTCGGGAAGAGAATTGCCTTCGAAGTGGTCAATACGATCGAAAAGGTTATCCTCATTTTTGGGAGGGAACGGATCTCCCATAAAAGCGTTAGGATTCACAAAAAAGTCAAACAATTAGGGTTAATATTCAGCATTAAGAAGAGCATTCTAATATGGAAGCTTATGAATTTCACTCGTTTAACAAAATTTGAATGAATTGGGATGCTAACCCAAGATTCTCCCCGAGCTATGAGGAGGTGCTCATCTGGAGAAGAAGTCGCATAAACTTTTTGATGACAAAGAGAAAAGGAGACATCCGAGGACGTTAATCAGTTTGCCTATTGATTTCCGCATGAGCGATGAGCCGAATGCTGGCACAGGGCTGGTCATCAATGCAAGTGAGGTAGGTCTCCGTATTCAAACTTTCAATGACCTGCCTATTCGCAAGAGAATACATATTAAAGTCTCTCTTCCCAAAGGCGCTAATCTTGAGAGCTTTAGAGCGGAAGCCGAGATCATTTGGAAAGATCTTTATTTGTGGGAGGATTGGGAGGAGTACCAATACGGACTAACATTTGTTGAGATATTTAATGAGGACTATCTGACATTAAAACGGCACCTCTGCGGACGATCCAACTTGGAAGAGGCTTCATTCTAAATGAATTATAGCGGAGTTTCTGTTTGAGAGCATCTAATACACGCATTCTGAACGATCGACGAAAACAACCCACCCCTGCTTTAAGCAGGTTTACCCTTCGGGGTCGGAGAAGGAATTTCCGAAGAAAGGATGATCAGGAGAGGGGTGGATATGTAGACCGTTACGGTTCGGGATTACTTTTCCTAATCGTTTTAATTGCGGGGTTAAATATTCTGGATGCATTGTTTACAATGATGATATTGGAGAATGGTGGATTGGAGATAAACCCCATTGTTCACTCTGCCATCCAAATCTATGGAGATAGATTTTGGATTTGGAAATTTGCTATGGTCTCCTTCTCCTTGATTCTATTATGCCTTCATAATAAATTCAGATTGGCTACACCTGCTATGTTGGGGATAAGTGCTGCCTACGCGACGGTTGTATTATTCCAGATTTTCCTGATGATTTATTGATGACCGAGAAATCCTTGGAAATTTCTGTTCACCACCACAGCATAGATTCATTGTTTAATGATGAAAAGTGAAAGAAACCATCCTGGAAAATTTTCGGTTCCTTCTAAGAGATGTTCAAAAGGCCCTTCACTCGGTTGATTTTGCCTTCGATCTCTCCTTGACGGCCAATCATGATGCGTTGGGCCATAGGGGAGCCAGCGCCATGCATAGACTCAATCAAGTAGGCAACAGCCCCTGCACCGGCGACTATATTTTCAACCAAACGAAAAACCTTCATCCGATCAACCACATCAACCCCTTTGGCCGCAGCTAAGTATTTCTTGATGTAGGGCCCTGCTACCGGGTCATC
>CAZEKS010000329.1:0-3451 GCA_964512795.1 uncultured Syntrophaceae bacterium | reverse complement strand
GGAAACGTAGAAACGGGGGAACGTTCCGGACAAGCCCCTCTTCACGGATCTCCTCTTTGAGGTATGTGTTCACATACGCTTCCAGAATATCTGCAGCGTTGTGGCGTTCAAGTTGGACAAATGGAAGGTGTCCCCAGTTCAGGGAAAATTCCAGATCGAAAGCGGCGCCCAGCTCGACCGCTGAAAAACCTTCCATGTTGAGCGTGATAGCTCGCCCCCCTAACAGGTTTGCCCCGCCCCGACGCAGCTTTCGTGCGGAGGAGCCGCAGAGAGCGAATCGCCATCGGCGGGTTTCCATAAGCCGATGGACTTCGTCAAGCAGGCTGGGAATCTTCTGGATTTCGTCCAGCACGACCCAACTCCCTGAAGGCCGTTTGCCGACGAGAGCCTCCAGTCGATGCGGATCGCGGCTTAATTCGAGGTAGAGAGATGTGTCGAGGAGATCGAACCGGACGGCCTCCGGTAAAACCTGTCGCAGCCAAGTGCTTTTGCCTGTGCCGCGGGGGCCGAAGAGGAAAAATGACCGGTCCGGACAGCGAAGAAGTCGGTGAAGGAGGGTTTCTTTCTCGCCCACAAATCAATTTTACATCAATTTTGTAAAAATGCAATGCATTTTTACATCACGGATGGAGCCTTCTATTTTGGGCGCTGGCGACATATGCCGCCCACTTGTCAAGTCCCATCGAGTCTATCCGATGGATGCATTGCCTCCATAAGTATCCCATGCTTCCAAAATCAGGCGGCGGGTGCGGTATTCGCCGTATGGTGTCTCCTTTTTCTCTTTTAGGACGCGGAAGGGTTCGCCGGGAAATAAGATTTTATGAATTTATGGATTCCCCCCGGACAAAACTTTGAGTTTTTTCAAGAACGATATAATTTCTCAACGGTGTTGAATGTTGCATTAATGAATTCTAAGACTTCGTTTGTTTCCAATTTCATGTTCGCTTCTCGGCCATGCAAGATATCACTGGACATCGCCCATATTCTCTCGGCCTCGTCCTTTAAGGATCCAGAACCTAACCTACCGCAAACAGCTCTGATGATTTCTTTCATCTTATAGTCATCCATGGAATGGATATTCCGAGCTGGGTATTTCTTGTCTAACCCGAGTGTTCGGAATCTATCCTTGAAACCGAGGTCAATAAGTACCCTGCAAAGCCCCACAGCAGGATACATTAGCCCTAAAAGGAAGCATTCCCTGATTTCCCAAAAGTAGTCATGAATTCTCTTCGGAAGTTTTGTATCCGAGATGATTGTTCCGATCTCCTTTTTCCTCTCAAAGTATTCGAACGCATTAACTTTTTGGTGGATCTCCTCGTTAAACTCCATGGTCACTCTGCTAATTTCTTCATCTATTTCCGACTCTGCCACTTCAACTCCCTTGCTTCTCAAAATGTTTTCAATCTTTTCAACGATATCAGGAGGAAGCTTTTTTATCATATTCTCTAATTGTCGGGCTTCTTTATCAAGTAGGAAGAAATCCCTATCTCGTACTCTCCGCAAGATCTCTCTTGTCGCTGGATCTCTAATATCGTCCAAAGGACTCTCCTCCCCTAGGATTTTCATGATTTTTTCTTCGATCTCATAAAATTTTTTCCTTAAATCGGAGCTTTCTTTACCTTTCTCTGCTCTCTTTTGCACGATTGCCTTATCTAATTCCTTAATTTCTCTTGCTAAAGCCAATAGCTTTTTTTCCGTTTCTGGGTTCATTATTTGTATACCCCGATCGGAGAGACTTCTATAATTGGTAATGAACGAATCAGCATTACCATCGAACCGCCGCTTTTGAATTCAATTTTTGTCTCCGGGAAAGATTGTGGGAGGATACCTTGCATGTAGGCACCCATAACCCGTTGCCAGTGGTCATTGTTACAGAATGTTCTCTTGCTCCAGGAGGTCCAAGATGTGTTTTTGGCTACCTCGAAAACCATCACTCATAATATTTGCCGCAAATTTCAATCAATGCTTATTGTTTTGCAACTAAGATTCTATGGATTCTCTCACCGCCGTATTAAAAATTTCCCTTTATCCCCATGGCCCAAAAAGACTTTAAGATATCCTTTTTTCTTGAGCCTTTCTATTTTGTATTGCAAAGTCGAATCGAAGGAGATTTTACCTTTGTCCACAAGATAAAGGAAATAGGCCCTTCTTGGTATCAGTTTCTTTGTGGGCTTATACGGATAGTAAATTCCATTCCGAAGAGCCTGCAGATGATCCAAATCCTTGTTTATCCCAATCGAGTTGTAATGGATTGGGTAGTGTTTAACCTCAACCACGACGAGCAAATCTATGGGGATCTCATTATCCTCATCTAAGATGACTACAGCAAGGTCAACACGAGGGTTTTTCTTCCCTTTACCCCTCATTGTGGTTGAGAACGGCATCTCGGAATATACAAACGGTTTAGGTTTCTTGCTCTTCGAACTTTCGACTAACTTCCTCAAATGAAAGTAAACCGTTGAATGTAAGTTGGACTCCTCAAGAATCCTGCTCTGGTTATATTCCTCTTTAATTACCTTTAGCCAAATACGTTCCATCGATGAATCAATTACTTCCAACATCTCTGGATTCCTTTTCGTATATTGCTTTTTCTAAGAACTACCACCAAAGAGTTTCATTTTTATCTCAAATTTAGGCTTCAGATTTGTGAAGATAAGATTCTTTGTGAAATCCCTCAGGTACGCATCTTTCATATCAACATCTGATGAGTAAGTTACAAAATTTACATGTTTGTTTCGGTCCTTTATGAAAAATTCGCCTGCTATGTTGGCCAGTCCGCCTTCATCTTTGAGTAGTTCCCACTCATCCTCCCCAATTTCTTCAATGAAACAAGCAAGGATAGAAGGTCTCGTTTTAGATAACTGTTCAGAGCCTTTTTCAAGTTCCTCAAAGATTGCCTTTAGAATCCTATCCTTCTTTTGACTCTCAGTTCTAATTATTATTGTGCCTTTGTTGCCACTTATTACCGCATAGTGGGCTGCTGGGGTCCAGTTAGGAGATAGTATCCTGGCAGCCTCTTCATCGGATCTTATCTTCATTCCAGAAGGGAGAGAGAGTATCTGTGCGGATACTTTTGGGCTTAGACTTACGGAATCCTGGTTGGAGTCCAACGCGTGCCTGATCGATTCAGCAAATTTTCGAAATTCGTGTTGATTCTTTCCCAGATTGTCTTGACAGACAATATTAACCGCGAAGTTATGGCCCTTTCC
The DNA here is from genome assembly GCA_964512795.1 of uncultured Syntrophaceae bacterium. Lineage (GTDB taxonomy): Bacteria > Desulfobacterota > BSN033 > BSN033 > UBA1163 > UBA1163. The sequence goes on along the minus strand of CAZEKS010000329.1, from coordinate 242 downwards.
CAAAGCCTCGGAGCAAATTTCATCGGCTAAGAGATAGAATCCTTCCCGCGTGATTTTTCTTCCTGCGTCATAACTCTTTCTTTTACATTCTATTTCAATTTCAGTATTTTGAGTTTTTGCCAAGAGATCAAAGCTTACTTGTTCACTCGAAGACTCTAAGTCAAGAAAATATACTTCAAAACTTCTAACTAGGAAGTGCGTAGCAATTTGTAATTCAAACAGAAAAGATCTTATGCCAGAGG
>CAZEKS010000328.1:0-3462 GCA_964512795.1 uncultured Syntrophaceae bacterium | reverse complement strand
ACTTCCAAAACGGCGGTTCCCCATTCAAGATCCTTTATCTTCATCGAGAGGAGTGAGAAATAAGGGGATCTGTTTATAAGTGTTGATAGGGCCTCTTTGTATTTTGGATTTAATGAAAACTCAGACATCCATATCTCTCCTTTCAAAACTAAATTCTGCGCAATATTTTAGCTCTTTGAAAAAGTGTAAGGATCAAGTCTCTGCTCATCAAAAAATGAGCTAAATCCCCCTTCATCCCCCTTTGTCAAAGGGGGAAAGATTAACCCTTCCTTTTGGCGTCTTTTCCCTACCGGAGGCAGGCAAGGGGAGATTGGGTGGTCAATTCTTCATGGTTCGTGCATGATCAACTGATCATGCAAAATTTTAGTGATTAAACCGCACGAAGCGACTCGACGATATTCATCCGCGATGCCTGGATCGCCGGTAACACGCCTCCGACAAGGCCCATCACCAACGAAAAACCGAGACCCTTCCAAACAATGTCAGGGGTTAGGGTGAAGCTGAAGGCGAGTTCGGAAAAGGTCTGAAAATTTAACGTGGAGATAGTGAAAAGCTGCAGAAAAGAAGCAAAAAAGATACCGAGGCAGCCACCGATCAGTCCTAAAAACAGCGCTTCAACCACAAAAGCTCCCAGGATGCTCCCACTTTTAAACCCGAGGGCGCGCATGGTTCCGATTTCACGGGTTCGGGTGGCCACTGCCGAATACATAGTGATCATGGCGCCGATGATGGCGCCCAGAGAGAAAATGATGGTTAATGTCGTTCCCAGGATACGAAGGAATCTGGCCATTCTTTCCGACTGTTCCTCATAGTAACGGTTCTCTCGTTTCGCTTCCAACATCAAACGAGGATCGTTTTCGACCCGTTCTTTCACTCTTTCAAATTGAGAAGGATCGCTCAGCTTGAAGATAACGATGGAGTAAGACGTCCTGCGAAAAGCTTGCATGAGTTGGTCTGCATCCCCCCAAATTTCTGAACTGAAGCCACTGTTGCCCGCATCGAAGATTCCCACAATCCTCCAGTCCCTCATTCCAAAGCGGAGGGTTTCACCCATGCCACCCCCCTTAAACCTCTCTGCAATGCTTCGGCCGGCAATCACCTCCGATAATCCGAACTTCGGCATGCGCCCCTCTATTAACTTCGCCTGGGGGCGTAAAAGAAGCGAGTTTGCGCCGATGCCTCTGATGACCACATTGGAAGTTGTGTTCGTCACCCTTTTAGGAAGGGTAATCAAAACGATCATCTCCTTGGCAAGAAGGCGTTCACCCCCTGCCCCGATGGCGATTTCAGGCAGAGTCTCCAGAACGGATGCCTTGTACCGATCCACTGCGCTCGAGACTTCGGAATTGGACCCTTTTCGAATCACGATGACATTGTCGTACGAACCTGTTTCGACCAATGTCTTCCGAAGCCCTTCGGCCAACATGAGAATGGCAGCAAAGACGAATACCACCAGGCCCATGCCGGCAGCTGTGAGGGCAGTGGTCAATCGTCGCGTCCAGAGGTTGCGGAAGCTGTATGAGATGGGAATGCCCACTTACCCGATCCTCCTCAGCCCGTCGGCGATGCGGATTTTTATGGCACGCCAGGTGGGAATAATGGCCGCACAAAGACCCACCAGGAAGGCGGCTCCGATATCCATGTAAATCGTCTCCATCTTCACTGTAAAACCCGGAAAGTACGTCCCGAGAAAATCTTTAAAGACTTCGGCCGCAACAGGAGTGAGAAGAATTCCGAAAAGACATCCGACCATCGTAATCAGCAGAGATTCACCGAATATCATGCCAGAAATGCGCCACCCGCGATAGCCGAGCGTCTTGAAGATGGCATACTCCCCGATCCGTTCCCGGGCCGTCATAGCCATGGTGTTTGCCGCCACAGCGACGATGATGATGATGACCACCAAAGAGACCAACTGGATCGCAATGATGATGGCATCGGCCATCGAGATAAACGAGAGGACGAAGGCCTTTTCTGTTTCGGTGATCGTCTCCGCCAATGAATTCTTAAAGTTTTCGTCTACGGCCCGAGCCACTTCCGCGGCACGGTTTGGATCCTTCACGCCGATCATAAAAAAACCCACCTGATCGGCAAAGAAGGACTTCCTCTTTTTCAAGACCTCATTCAGATAGTCCCAGTGGAACGCAAAGACCCTTTCATCCGTCGTGTCATATTTTCCACGGTAAATACCCCGAAGGACAAACTCCCAGTTCCCCGGGATAAAGGTCCCTTTCAATGTAATCATATCTCCTATTTTCCAGCGATATCTCTCCGCAAGTTTCCGTCCCGCGATACAGGCTCTCCGATCACGGAGAAACATCTCCTTTTGATCCGGAGGGAGAAGGATTTCCGGATAAAGTTCCAGATAACCCCTGGGTTCGACGGCATAATTGGCGAAAAAAGTCTTCTCATCTTTGTACATCCCTCCGAAAAAGTTTCCCCCGGATATCTGTTTAACCCCATCGGTCTGGCGAATCCTGTCTTTATAGGCAATAGGGAGTGTAAAGATAAGAGAGACGGCATTTCGGGTGATCAGCCGGCTGGCTGAAGAAGCCTCCGCCCCTGTATACCAAGCATTGATGAACGTCCGGAGCAATCCAAAGGTAAGAATCGCGATGGTGATGCTTAAAATGGTCAGCGACGTGCGGAGCTTGTGGCGAAAGGCATTTCTAAAGAGCAGCTTGAGAATGTACATTGTTCAAGACGCCTTTGTCGAGATAACGGATCGTATGCGCCTTCTTCGCCGCCCGAGGGTCGTGGGTCACCATGATAATGGTTTTATGTGAATCACGGTTGAGCTGATCCATCAAACCAAGAATCTCCTCGGCGGATACCCGGTCAAGGTCTCCTGTCGGTTCATCCGCTACCAAGATGGTCGGGTCAGTGACAATGGCACGGGCAATGGCAACCCGCTGCTGCTCTCCTCCGGAGAGCTGACCAGGAAAGTGGTCCATCCGACTCGCCAGGTTGACGACGTGGAGCGCCAGTCCCACATGCTCGCGTCGCTCCCTACGAGAGAGACCGCTAAGCAACAACGGAAGCTCAACGTTCTCGAAGGCCGTCAGCACCGGGATGAGATTATAGAACTGGAAGATAAAACCGACATTCACTGATCGCCACGCAGCCAGCTCGGTTTCTGTGAGTCCTGTGATATCGATGCCCCCTACTCTGATGATACCATTATCCACCCGGTCAAGGGCAGCGATCAGGTTAAGAAGGGTGCTCTTTCCTGAACCCGATGGCCCCATCAATGCGAGGAATTCCCCTTCTGCGATTTCAAGGGTGATATTCTCCAGGACGGGGATAATGTGCGTACCCCTGTGGTAGGATTTATTCACATGCTCTATTTCGACAATGGGCGCTTTGTTTTCCATTTACCCCGTTAGAAATCCCCCCTGCTCGCAGCAGGGATGAAAACTATTCCTTTTTCAGCGAACCCCGTTAGAGATTTATCTCTAATCA
>CAZEKS010000327.1:0-3477 GCA_964512795.1 uncultured Syntrophaceae bacterium | reverse complement strand
AGAAGAGCTTCCTCCCTATTTCTTGAAGGCGGTCGAGGAGGCGGATGTCATTGACAGTTTTTCGTATTCTTCAATAGAGGATTGGAGAAAAGAGACTCCTGGAAGAGTGATCGATTTGACTTTAAAGATTCGTTTCACGTCGGCAGAGGATCAAGCTATCTATATGAGAAACTTGGTTCAACAACTTCGGAATCGTTCGATCGAAGAGGCATCCGGTCTCGACTTTGTTCAGAAGCGGTTAAGACAATATCGAGAGGAAGAGGGAAGGATGCTTCGAATCATTCGGGATGCCTCCTGCTTCAATGAGGAGGACAAAAAAAATGAGGTAGTTGTGATCGATCTGACCTCTTATCAGCGAAGACCCCACCTGATCAAGAATCTTGCCTTCCTGATCTATCCAGAAGCCTTGGGGGCACTGGAGGTCTATAACCTGATGGACCATCAAGGGGTGAAGAGTAACAACATTGGGGTTTCTATGTCCCTTTCCATTAACGGAAACAGACAAGACCGGAATAAAAATATCGGCGAGATCATGCGAACGCTCAACATCGGCGACGGCCATCCTGGGGCAGCCGCGGGAACGATTCACTGTAAATCAAAACAAGATATGCTGAAGAAGAAGAAAGAGGTCTTGAGCCAAATTTTTGAACTTTGGCGCTCCCAATAAGGGAATGTCCTGTACCCTCCCACCTGGGTGTAGAAAGGGGAATATTCATGATAAGAAAGCCAGCTGTCCGTTATCTCTTGGCGGTTTCTATCTCTTGCTTTCTTTCGTATGGATTTGTCCAGGGAGAAACAAAACCGATCGGTTTTTCGATTCCTTTCCCAGATTTAACATTTAGGCTTACGCTTTCTAAAGAGGACCAAACCTATCTTGGAACCCCTCAGAGAGGATTTTTTTCCTTTAGAGAAATCCGCGGGTCTCTATTTCTCATCGAGTTCCTCAGCACCTATTGCTACAATTGTCAGAAACAGGCGCCGATCTTCAATGAGGTTTATGCATCGGTCGAAAAGGATCCAAAACTGAAAGGAAGGGTGAAGATCATCGGAATCGCCGCTGGAAATAACTTGACAGAAGTGGAACAATACAAGAAAGAGTATAAAATTCCTTACCCCATCCTTCCCGATTCAAAATTTGTTGCCCACAATGCGGTCGGAAGCCCTCGCACTCCTTTCACAATATGGGTGAGAAAGGATACCCAAGGGAAAGGAGTGGTGGTAAGTACCCATTTAGGCCCGTTTGAATCTGCAGCGAAAGCCGTTGAGGAGATCAAGGCTGTATTGCAATATGACCTCGCCCTATTGAAACCAAAGAGAGGGTTAATTTATGAAGGTGACGCTTTGAAACCACCACTCTCTGAGGAAGAGTTGGTGGTAAAGGTAAAGGAGGGGATGGAAGCCTCCGGAGGGAAGGTCGTCGAGGTGAAAAAGATTATTTTGAAGGATGGTGATCCCATTTATATAGGAAAGATTGACTTTGGCACCCATCAGAAAAATCTCTTTTCAAAATTGGCAAGCCGCCGAGCCGTATGTGATATCTGTCATGATACATTTTTCTTCTATACCTTCGATTCTGAAGGAAAGGTAGTTGATATTATCCCAATTCAGCTTACTAAAATTGACAATCTCAATTGGACAGGGGAGGATATAAAGAAATTAAAAAATAGGGTGCTGGGAAGATCCATATTTAAACCCTTCGCTTTCGACCCAAAAGTGGATTCGATATCAGGAGCCACCATCACGGCCGTCCTTATCTTTGATAGCCTGGAAAAAGCGAAAGAGATTTATGAAAAGATGAAGAAGGAGGGATATATTAGGAATTGAGACAAAAGAAGATCACCTCTCTGAAGGGGTCCATAGGATATGCTGGGTGCCTCTTCTTCTTACTAATCACCTTCCCATATTTTTCCCTTTCAAATGAATTATTTAAATTTCATCAAGTCTCCATGGGAACGGTTGTTGAAATTGCACTCATTGGAGAAAATCAAGAGAAGGCCGAGAAGGCAGCCCTTCAGGCTTTTCATGAGGTTCGGAGGATCGAACAATTAATGAGTCCAAAGATTGAGACAGGGGATGTCTTCCGGATCAATCAATCTGCGGGAAAAGAATGGGTTGAGGTCTCTCCTGAGACCTTGCATGTTGTCAAAAAGTCAATAGATATATCAGGACTCTCTGAAGGTGGATTTGATATCACCGTGGGTCCTCTCATCGAGCTCTGGCGGAGAGCAAGGGGAAAAGGATATCCTCCTTCGGAAAAAGATTTGAGAAGAAGTTTAGATTTAGTAGGTTTCCGAAACGTCCTGATTAGCCAGGGAGGAAAAATCTTTTTGAAGAAAAACGGAATGTCCATCGATCTGGGGGGGATTGCAAAAGGTTATGCTGTAGATAAAGCTTTCGAGAAGTTGAAAAAACTCGGATACCAAAATCTGATTGTGAACGCGGGTGGCGATTTAAGAGCAGGAGGATTGAAATTTGATCAACCCTGGTCTATTGGGATTCAGGATCCAAGGATCCCAGAAAAAATCATGGCCAAATTATCATTTACAGAGGGGGCCATTGCGACATCAGGAGATTATGAAAAATATTTTATATATCAGGGCAAACGATATCACCATATCTTCAATCCAAGAAATGGCCTTCCTGCGGAAGAATGCCAGAGCGTCACCATCCTTTGTAAAAAAGGAATCCTAGCCGATGCAATGGCAACGGCTATATTTGTCCTTGGGCCTGAAAAAGGGTACTCCCTATGTCAAAGAGTTGAAGGAACCGACTGCCTTATTGTAAACAAAGAGGGAAAGATTATCTTGTCTTCTGGCTTAAATGGCCGGATTTCATTTATTCCTTAAAGAGTTTTTTTTGAAAAAGGACAACAGCTTCAGTATGGAACTGTTGTCCTTTTTCAAACCCTGTAATTTTTTATTTTCCAAAAAGTGATTCTTAGGCTTTTACACCAGCTTTATATCCTGCTTCATCTTCCAGAGCCAACATACTTGGCTTGAGCCATTGTCAAGGAAGGTATAAGGATTAAAAAGGAGAGAAGAATTAGTCATTTTAATCTTGAAATCTCCTTCATAAATCTGGTTTACTTTCATCAAGTTTTTTGAAGCTCTTTATACACGACGACATAGGTCTCATGTACTTTGTCATTCTGGACTTGACCCGGAATCGAATTCTTCTCTGGATTCCAGCTTTCTCGGGAATGACGCCCTTTGGGGTGATAAATACCGCTGTTAAGAGTTTGATCGTCCTTTCACCTCCTCTCTCCACAAAAATAAAAAAGGGAAAACCGAAAAGATTCGGATCCCCCTTATAAAGTAGAAGGGGCATAGTTTTTTAAGTAGTCAAGTCCTATCTTTAATATAATTCTATCAAGAAACTCCCTCTTTTTCATATTTTGAGTGGCTGAATTTCCCGGTCTCAATAGGAATGGCGACCTTCATCAAAAGGGTGAAGATGAGGAGACCTGTTGCCCAGATG
>CAZEKS010000326.1:0-3487 GCA_964512795.1 uncultured Syntrophaceae bacterium | reverse complement strand
TCCTTGTTTTAGGTATTGACAAATCTTGGTTTCGTGGTAATTTCTTAAAGTCAGGTTAGGATAACGGCCATGAATTGGGACTACGATGTGATTGTGGTGGGCGGAGGGCCGGGAGGATCGACGGCGGCGAGGTTTTGTGCCAAGGCGGGGTTAAAGGCCCTCCTCATTGAGAAGGAACGTTTGCCCAGATACAAACCCTGCGGGGGGTGTCTTTCTACTAAAACTGTTCATCTACTCGGCTTTGATCTCAGTCCAGTCATTGAGAACACCATCTATGGAGCAAAATTCACTTATTGTTCCGAAGATCCTTTTTTCATCGAATCCAAAGATCCCATTGCATTTTTAGTGATGAGAGATCGCTTTGATCAGCTTTTAGTCAACAAAGCCTTAGAGGATGGAGCGGCCATACTGGAAGGGGAGAAAGTTACGAGAGTAGAGGAGAAGGGTGATGGGGTGGAGGTGGAGTTTGGAGAAGGAGAGAGGCTTCATTGTCGATATCTCATCGGCGCAGATGGAGCAGAGAGTATTGTTGCCAGGTCTTTACCTTTACCGCCGCAGAGGAACGATGGAAATGGCATTGCGATAGAGAGCGAGATTCCTTTTGATTCATCCATTCATTTTCCCCGAAGGGAACTCCAATTCATCAATTTAGATTTTGGGGGAGTTCCCAATGGATATGGTTGGGTCTTTCCAAAAAAAGAATGGCTCTCCATCGGGATCGGCGGAATGTTTAGAGAAACGAAGAAAATAAATCCTCGCCAATACTACAAATCCTTCCTCAAAGGGCTGGACTATATCCCGGAAGGGAAGACAGGAAAGGTCACGGGTCATCCTCTCCCTTCTTTTTATGATGAAAAACAGAAGGTCTCGCAGGGAAGAATTCTTCTTGTAGGCGATGCGGCCCACCTAATGGATCCCCTGCAGGGAGAGGGGATTTACTATGCCATTCGAAGCGGGATGCTGGCTGGTGAGGCAATCGCGGAATGGAAAAAAGAGGGGATTGCCCCATCTGATTTTTATCAAAGAGCCGTTTATGATGAGATCTGTGGAAACCTGAAATGGGCGTTCATTTTATCTCGTTTCGTTTTTCGTTTTACGAAATTAGCCTATCGAACTCTGAAACGCTATCCTGAGATGGGGGAGTTCTATCTTCAGACATTGGAGGGGAGAGAAACTTATCAGGGGTTTGTGAGGAAGGTCAAAATAAAAATCAAGGACTTTCTCAAAGGACAACTGAGTGAGAAGATCAAAGGAGCAATGGCAAGGATGTGAGGATTTAAAAGCAAAGGTAAGAAAGATCACCCTCCTTCTGGAAAAGCAATACGGCATCCCCCGGAGAACAGGTCCGGGGAATCTCCTCGATATTCTCATCGAAACCATTCTTTCACAGAATACCTATGATCAAAATCGAGACAAAGCTTATCAGAGATTGAAAGCACGATTTCCCCGGTGGGAGGATGTTCTCGAAAGCAAAACAAAAAGTATTGTTTCAGCCATTCAACCGGGTGGATTGGCTGAACAAAAGGCAAGCCGCATCCGTGAAATCCTTCATTGGATCAAAAAACGCGAGGGGAGATTGAGCCTTTCTTTCTTAAAAGAAATGGATTCTGAGGAAATTTGGAAAACGATGGGTGTCCTGAAGGGGATCGGCCCAAAAACCCTTCACTGTCTCCTTCTCTTTGGTCTTGGAAGGGAGGCCTTTCCAGTGGACACTCATATCCTTCGGATTGGGAAACGTCTTGGTTTCATTCCAGAACGGATGGATGCAGAGAAGGCTCATTTCTGGATGATTCATCTCATCCCGAAGGAAAAGTCCTTGTCACTGCATCTTAACCTCATCCGATTGGGGAGATCTATCTGCAAGGCAAGGAAGCCCCGGTGCGATATTTGTTTCCTTAAGGATGGGTGTACCGCCATTGAAGCGATCAAAATGGTAGATGGGTAAGGGTGAGGAAGCCCGCCCTGTACCTAATATGGTGCAGGGCCCGTTTGGTACAATGAACAATGAACAAAAAAAAGATAATACACGGTTCATCGTTTATCGTTTGACGTTCATCGTCGTAACGAAACGGGCCTCTTTACCTTAACCCACGGACCAAAGGCTTTTCATATGAAAGACTTGATCAAGAGAATTCTCCATATCGAGGACACCCCTGAAAGAACTGCTCTGGCCTATTCCATCGGGGTGTTCTTGGGTTTTTCGCCATTTTTAGGTTTTCACACGCTTGGTGGTTTAGCGATTGCTTTTCTATTCGGGTTGAACCGGGTGGCCATTCTTTTAGGGGTCTGGACAAATACTCCCTGGTGGATCATTCCCTTTTACATGGTTGCCACATGGGTAGGGATGCGGGTGACGGGATTTTGGATTGACTGGGCGACACTCAAAGAAATTTTTCAATTGGGAGTTAATAAGGGATTTATGGGTTCGGATTTTTGGAGTAGCATCGCTTCTCAATCGGGTCTTCTCCTCTCTTTTGGGATCGGATCGCTCATTCTCTGTACCCTTATCAGTTTCGTTGCCTATCCTCTCTCTTTGAAGGGGATTAAGTTTTATCGGTCGCGCAGAAGAACGTGACCGTGCTTGCACGCTGTAGTGTCCATCTTCACCTACTTCTCCCCAGAAAAGGTTCTTTGGCGGATGAGAACACTTTGGGCAAGACGTTTCAGCACGCAGGCGTGTCCGTGCCTGCGCGCGGTGGCGCTCCGGCGCGCAAGCGTGATTCGTGGCTCGTGAAAATACCTAAATAAACCATATTCTATTGGACACGCCTGCGTGCCAGAACTCACGTTGGTGTGCAGGCACGGATAGCGGACACGGACACGAGCCGAGCCTTGACACCTATCCCGTTTTAATTGAAAAATTAGTTACTATGGCGGAATGGATAAAGGAAAAATCCCACTCTATGGATTCATGGTTCGCCTCTGAACCATGGGGGAAATGGAAACGTATGGGATTGACCGGTCTTGCAGGTTCTTCCAAGGCATATCTTTTGTCTCATTGGAAAGAAAAGGTCAGGGGGCCCCTGCTGGTCATCGCCCCTCACCTGAGGAATGCGGAGACCCTCCTCGAAGATATCCGATTTTTTATGAAAGATTCGGAAGTTCCGTCTTTTCTCTTCCCTCCATGGGAAATCCTCCCTTACGATGAAATTCCTCCTCATCCCGAAATCACGAGGGAACGGGTGAGAGTCCTTTTTTCCCTCTTAAAAGGGGAGGAAGCGTTGATCGTCTCTTCCGTCAAGGCTTTGATGCAGAAGGTTCTGGCTCCAGTCGACCTAAAAGAATCTGTTTTTTCTCTCTCTGTGGGAGAAGAGGTGGATCGTGACCGAATCATCAATTATCTTCATGAAGGAGGATATGTCGCGGCAAAGATTGTGGAAGAGAGGGGAGATTTTAGCGTCCGGGGGGCTATCATCGACCTTTATACTCCATTTTATGAAGAACCCCTTCGATTGGAATTTGATGGAGACCGATTAGAGTCCATCCG
>CAZEKS010000325.1:690-3499 GCA_964512795.1 uncultured Syntrophaceae bacterium | reverse complement strand
TAGCCAGGTCAGGAAACATTTAAGAAATAGAAAGGACGGCTCAGAGTACGTCTTTGGTCATGCTACGTTTGAGCTAAAGACCACAGGAGAAGCTGGGTGGGGTTCGTTAGCTGTTGTCCTTTTCGACTACGACAGCTACCGACCAATCGATGAAGTAATAGCTCATTTCTGTATAGACAACTGTCACAGAGAGGCCAGACCTCAGACATCGCCAACAATAAGGGGTACAAATCTTTTGCATGTTGCGGCGGAAAAAACGGTTCCTCCGAATGCATCACTTTATTTTCTTGAGCTTAAGAAAGACGTCGTCGTAGGGGTCTTCTGTGATAATTCCAAAAATTTGAGACAGGACTTAAATTGTTTTGCATGGGACACAAGAAAAGAGATTGGTGGTCTCGTAAATAAAATCAAAAGCTATGCTCGAGACCTCTCAGAATTTTCAAACGAGGCGGATCTGAAAAAAACAGGGCGACGGCTTCGAGAAGCCTTATTTCCGAAGGAGGATGATACGGCCTATACTGAATTCAAACGCTTCGCGAGCAGGAAAATTAATGAAGCTAGAACTGATAGAGAAAAACCGTCAATTTTCGTGAGAGTTGTTACATCTGGTAACGAACTGGCTCCATTTCTCCCCCTCGGATTGATTTCCCTTAAGAGTGAGTCTGGCGAGGAAATCTTTTTGGGTAAGGTTTTCACGGTAGCAAGCCCTTTGCCTGTTCAGTCATATGCCGACAAGACCTCCTGCATTTCAAGAAGGATAGCCGTTTTACCACCAGAGGAAACAGGGGATGAGGCTCTCCTCGAGGCCAGAAAAGCGATGGAAACTCTTCCTGTCATGTCGGAAGATCTAAACTTTGAGTTTTACTTCAGCCTAGACGGATTCAAGGACGAGTATCTTGATGAACCTTCGACTACAAACGAACCTACCGCACTTTTCATATTGAGTCATCATGCTGAGAATAAGATATACTTTGAGAGCAAGCGTCGAGATTCTGTAGCGGCTGATGAAGTGCGCCACAGGTTTGGAGCTCACTCTCTTGCAGTCTTGAATGCATGTGGGACCAGCGAGCACGGTTCGTCAGAATTTGTCTACAAATTGAATGAACTTGGGGTGGACACAGTTATTGCGACTGGCTGCAAGGTGGATGGGTTTGTAGCAGGGAAGTTCTTTGATTGCATCAATAAACAGCTTGTGGACCATAAAGAGGGCAAGGATTACTCAATATCCCAATTGTTTAATGATGCCATTGATTGCCTGTGGGAAGAGGACAATTACGAAAATACTGCGAAAGTCGGAGCGAATGCCTTGAAGTACGTATTTCTGGGTAATGGAGTACTATTTTTGTGCCCCATTGAAAAGGAGCGACGATGAGAAGAACTTTTCTTGAACTATGTCAATGCTTTCTGATTTTAGTGCTTCTTGGTGTGACCGTTGCACATTCCCAACCCGCGAATAAATCCTCAGGTGTGACTGATGAAAAAACCCGTCTGACTATATTCATTAGTGACCTCCACCTCGGGCCAGGGAAGGATGACAACAGCAATAAATGGCTGAGAGTGGAGGACTTTAGGTGGGAAAAAGAATTCGCGGAGTTTCTCAATTGGGCGACACAAGAAAGTAAGGACAACACAGATCTTATCATTGTAGGTGATATGCTTGAACTCTGGCAATCATCGAAGATGAAGTGTACAGGGGAAGGTAGGAGTCTTAAATGCGAGGTCCTTGACTGCGAGCATGGGGATAAGGAGCTAGGGTGTACAGAGGAGGAAGCTTTTGAAAGGACTGATAGGATTATCAAGCAACATGCACCGGTCTTTGAGGCTCTCAAGAAGTTCGCGACGGAGGGCACAAACGGCATTGTTATACTGCCCGGCAATCATGATGCAGCGTTAATCTACCCGAAGGTTGCAACTGCAGTCCTTATGGCCATCGCGCCCCGACCTTTCTCAAATACCGATTGTGTGCCTGGCCAACCAGTCTGCATAAGCAAAAAGGGATATTGGCTTTCCAAGGACGGTCTTATATTCGCTGACCACGGCCACTCCTTCGACGAGGCAAACCACTTCGATAACTGGCCTGAGCCTTTTATCAGCAAAGATGGTAGAAAATACCTCCAGCGCCCCTTTGGTGAGCAAATGGTCCAAAAGTACTATAACAAGTACGAGGAACGTTTTCCTATTCTCGATAACCTTGCCAAAGAATGGGAAGGAATTCGTTATGGTATCGAGACCGAGGGCGTAACTGGAGCGGCGGATGATGTGGCAGAGTTCTTCAAGTTTTTCTTATCTCAAATCTCGTGGCGCCAGCGCGTGCAGTTCCTCGGGCCCGGCGAAGAGCGCGTGGAAAGACCCCAGTGGGATGTGGCGAAAATAAAGAAAGAAAATAATGTTGATTTTCTGATCAACTCTCTTCCACCTGATGATATAATTCGCACCATCGCAGAGAAAAATAAAAAGGACCTTAAAGTCAAACCTGCAGACCTGAAAGAAGAGGAAATCATCATGTTGTGCGATTATCGAGCATTGCTTAGAGAAACGTCAAAGGGAAAAGAGCCTGCTGCCTGCCCGACAAAGACACGTGAACTGGGTTATATAGCAAACAAAGCTCTTGATCGTGAAGAAATAAATATTAAAGATTATCTGAAGAAGAACTACGAGGCAACAAGGGGATCGAATAAGAAAGCCCGCGCCTTTAGTGTTTACATTTTCGGTCACACTCACTTGGCAAAAAGCAATCAAATAGTTGTAAGAAGAGGAACCTGGGAACCATATATCCTCAACACAGGTGCTTTCAAGAGAATAGCACTAA
>CAZEKS010000325.1:0-680 GCA_964512795.1 uncultured Syntrophaceae bacterium | reverse complement strand
ATCAAGAAAATCAAGAAAATCCAGCACGGAATAAATCTTGAAGACGCAGATCTTTTGACATTTATTCAACCCGAAGATTTGCCGCCTTGTTATACATTTGTTCGAGTGGATCCTTACAAAAAGCAATTGAAACCAGAAGCCAAGCTGATGTACTGGACCGAGCTTCCTGATGGCGGTTGGGGACAGGACGAAAAATGCCGATGGCCTCGGTAAAGCAGAAATAAAGCCTTTACGCTTACGGAGAACGACCAGTTATTAACGGTGGCAGACCTAGCTCGGCAATCTCAACAGCTTGATTACTAACCAGCACTGCAAAGTAGTACAAAGTAGGGGTCTGATTTATTTTATTAACATTCACACATTGGGGAAATATCATTTATGGAGCGCTGCCCCTGATAACCCTGAGAGGAGGAATACATGAAGACAATTTCTTCTCTAAAAAGAAAAATAGCATTAAGCCTTCTAGTACTATTCTCTGTCTGCGGAATCGTCGGTCCTTCGTTGGCACAGGGGGATAATGGATTTCCGGCGGATGAAAAGACCTTCATGGCAGAAGTAAATGCTGCTTACAAAGCCGGTAACACAAAAAGATATCTAGACATGCTTCGCGTTGGAGTTAAGAGGGGCTACACAGAAGCGGAGGTCTACAGCGCTTCTTTTTTTCTCTTCTACCCTGGGAC
>CAZEKS010000324.1:0-3500 GCA_964512795.1 uncultured Syntrophaceae bacterium | reverse complement strand
AAACCCCTCTTCATTCTTTTCATCGTCACACCCGTGCCTTCCTAAAAATTCAGGACGGTTGCAATGCTGATTGCACTTATTGCATTGTTCCCCACGCCAGGGGCCGATCGAGGAGCCTCCAACCTGAAAGGGTGATTGAAAATATGAAGGTATTGAAAGAGAAGGGGTTTAAAGAAGTCGTCCTCACCGGCATCCACCTGGGCGCCTATGGATTAGACCTTTATCCCCCCTTTCCTTTGGAAAAACTCGTTAGACAACTGGAGAAAGAGGAAACCCCTGATCGGATTCGACTCAGTTCCATCGAGCCAGGAGATTTCTCACCGGACCTTATCTCAACCTTCTCCCAATCAAATAAGATCTGCCCCCACCTTCATATCTCTATCCAGAGCGGAGACGATGAGATACTGAAAAAGATGAATAGGGATTATGACCGTTCCTTTCTCTCTGACCTCATCCAGGAACTCCATCTAAGAATTCCAAACCTCTCCGTTGGAGCAGATGTGATCGTAGGATTTCCAGGGGAGACGGAGGAGAAATTTAGGAATACCTATGGGCTGGTCGAATCTCTGCCCTTCTCTTATCTCCACGTCTTCCCTTTTTCGAGGAGAAAGGGAACCCCTGCATTCCAATTACCTCAGAGGGTGGATGAGAAAGAGATCAAAAAAAGGGCCGGGACGATGAGGGAGGTGGAAAAACAGAAACGCCAGGCTTTCTATCGCCAGTTTCTCAATCAGGAACTGAGCGTCCTGTTAGAAGACCGTAAAGAACAAGAGACCAGGAGATGGAAAGGTCTTTCCCGGAACTACATCCCTGTTCTTCTCACCAATGATAACGGAATTAAAAAACATCGGGATTGGGTCAATCGGGAATGGACCGTCACGGTAACCGAATTGGCTGAGAAGGGTGTAATCGGAAAAATAATGGAGAGATAGCGTGGACGAAGAGAGGCAGGCATCCCTAAAAGAATTGGAAGACCGTCTGGGTTACCGGTTTAAAGAGGTCAAATGGCTCGATCAGGCCCTTACTCATAAGTCATTTATTTATGAAACCAATCATCCTGAAAAAATAGCCAATGAGGTTTTAGAATTTCTTGGAGATTCGGTCCTCAGTCTTGCGGTCAGTTACCTTCTCCTTTACAAATTTCCCGACGCCCAAGAAGGAACCCTTTCCATAATGAGATCCCAACTGGTGAAAAGGAGTTTCCTGGCATCCCTCTCTAAGGAACTTCAGTTGGAAGGCTATCTCCTCCTCGGAAAAAGCCAACAGTTAAATGGAGGGACGGAAAAGTCCTCTATCCTGGGCAATACCTACGAAGCCTTGATCGGAGCCATCTTCATGGATTCAGGATTCAATCGGGCTTTAGAGATCATCCAAGAACATTTCGAACCCTATCTCCAAACCAAGACTCCATCTGTGCTATTTGACGATTTTAAAAGCCTTCTGCAAATATATGCCCAACAGTCTCATGGAGTATCTCCCCAGTATCGAGTGATGAATGAGTCCGGACCAGATCATGATAAAAGGTTTCAGGCATCTGTCACGATCGGCGGTGAAGTGACAGGACTGGGATGGGGAAAAAGCAAAAAAGAGGCGGAACAGGAGGCAGCCAAAAATGCTCTTGAAGAAATAAGCACCAAATCCCAAGCACCAAATAACAAATAATTCCCCCTGCCTGCCGGCAGGCAGGAATAATCAAAATTCCAAATTTTGCGCAAGACCGTTTGGGTCATTTGGATTTGGAGCTTGGAATTTATTTGGATTTTGGAATTTGTATTTTGGAATTTAGTTCTGATAACTCTGGATGAAGAGATATGGCTTCAAGCCCACTCATCATTCCTGTTTTTCTTCCGAATCTGGGTTGCCGTGAGCGATGTCTCTTCTGCAATCAGAAGGCAGCGGCCGAAGGACTTCCATCCCCATCATCCGTTCGTAACTTTATTGAAGCCTCTCTCGCTGAAATTCCATACAATAAGAAAAATAGGAAAAAACAGGTTGCTTTTTATGGTGGGAGTTTCACAGCAATCCATAGAGATGATCAGGTCTCTTATCTGAAAGAAGTTCAGCCCTTTCTCGTGTCTGGTCTGATCGATTCCATTCGCATCTCCACCCGACCCGATGCCTTGGATGAAGAGACCCTCTCCCTGCTCAAAGAATATAGTGTGAAGACCGTAGAAGTCGGGGTGCAATCGATGGTTGATGAAGTCCTTTTCCTTTCAAAAAGAGGCCACTGTGCAGAGGACACCGTTTCTGCCACTTCACGATTAAAGCGCCGGGGGTTCGAGGTGGGACTTCAGCTGATGATCGGCCTTCCGGGTGATACTTGCGATCGTTTTCTCCAAACCCTTGATCGAGTCATCGAACTCAAACCCGATTTCATAAGGATCCATCCCACACTCGTCCTCAAAGGGGCTCCCCTTGAAAACCTCTGGAGGGAGGGTAGGTATTCACCTTTACATTTGGATGAAGCAGTTCAATGGCTTAAGAGAGGCGTTCTCAGATTGGAAAATTCATCCCTCCCGGTCACTCGCATCGGCCTTCAGCCCACCCAGGAGTTGGAAAGAGATTTTCTTGCAGGTCCCTATCACCCTTCTTTTCATCAGCTTGTTGATTCGGCCATCTTTTTTGACATGGCCGTCTCTCTTCTCCGGGTCTCTCAGAAAAATGGCCAAGCTCTATTTTTTTGCCACCCCAAAGAGGTCTCGAATCTAAGGGGCCAGAAGAATGAAAATATTATGAGACTGAAAGAGCATTTCAAACTCAGCGAGATATTAATAGATGGAAAACAGGAATTACCAAGAGGCACCCTTGGGCTTCAAGCCCAAGGAGGAGAGGTTTCAATCCGCAGGAAGTCTTATGGCTCTTAGAAAATGTGTTGGAGGGTTTCTAAGAGGAGTCAGATAACGATTTAGGTAGTGATTCGTTAGATGCTATCTATTCTCCTTTTTATTAAGACCGGGCTCCTCTTACTATGAATTACAGCGAGGACGATTATCTTTTCTTTCTCAACAAGATAAATGATTTTGTATGGAAACCTTTTGACGAGGTGCTTTCTTGTTTCTTTATATTCTATTGGGTGGATGTTGGGATTTCTTGCTATGAAGTTTAGTCCAGCATCAACTTGCAGAAGGAAGTCATACCCCAACCCTGTCCTCTTATCTTCGTACCAGGAGTAGGCTTCCTTTAAGTCGTCTTCAGCCTCAGGCCTGACAATGACCCTGTATTTCATTGTCTACTCACGATTCTTTTATAAACATCCTCCCACGGAGAGCCTAATTCAGGGTTCTGGTGATACTTCTCCAATCGTGCGTCAATTATCTTTTTCTCCTCTTCTGTCAATTCGAGAGAGTCGGCTTTTGCTGCTATCGTATCCCAAATATCTTCCACAAGCTGGATTCTCTCCGGAATTGATAAATCAAGGGCATCTGTTGCAGATATTTTTTTCATAGTTGAAAACCTCCAATCTTTAATGTCTATTTTAAATTATATCCACAATTTGGACA
>CAZEKS010000323.1:0-3501 GCA_964512795.1 uncultured Syntrophaceae bacterium | reverse complement strand
GTGGATTGGTATCCGTGGGGAGAAGAGGCTCTGAGCCGAGCAAAGAAGGAAGATAAACCCATTCTCCTCAGCATTGGCTACTCCTCCTGCCATTGGTGCCATGTGATGGAAAAGGAATCTTTCGAAAATGAGGCCACTGCGGGAATCATGAACCTGCGTTTTATTAATATTAAGGTCGACCGAGAAGTGCGACCGGATCTTGACGAGCTTTACATGAATGCTGTTCAGGTGATGACCGGTTCAGGGGGATGGCCAATGAACGTTTTCTTAACTCCAGATCTCATTCCCTTTCATGCAGGAACCTATTTCCCTCCCGAAGATCGAGGGGGAATGCCGGGTTTTTCAAAAGTCCTGGTGGTCGTCTCTGATTATTACCGTTCCCATCGAGGGGAAGTGGAGAAGATGGAGGCACAACTGAAAAATACCCTCCATCAGATTGCTGAAATTATTCCCTCTCAGGAAGCGGTGAGCGATAAAGTCCTGTCAAAGGCTTTTGATGCGCTGGAGAGTCAATTTGATCCGATTTATGGAGGATTCGGGAACGCCCCGAAATTCCCCAGCAGCATGGCCCTCTCCTTTCTGCTCCGGAACTGGAAGAGCACGGGTTCAAAAAAAGCGTTGGAGATGGTGGAAAAAACACTGGAGAAAATGGCCAATGGTGGGATCTACGACCATTTAGGAGGAGGGTTCCATCGTTATTCTGTGGATGAACGATGGCTTATTCCCCATTTTGAAAAGATGCTCTATGACAACGCCCTGCTTTCCAGGACTTATTTTGAAGCCTATCAGGCGACTCGAAAAGAAAGGTATCGTCATGTGGGCGAAGAAATCCTTGATTATGTCCTTCGTGAAATGAAAAGCCCAGGAGGAGGATTCTACTCAACTCAGGATGCGGATAGCGAAGGTGAGGAAGGGAAGTTTTATGTCTGGACGAGAGATGAGATTAAAGAAGTCTTGGGCAAAGAGAAAGGGACTCCTTTTTGCGCTTATTATGGGGTGGCCACAGAGGGAAATTTTGAGGGAGGGGCAAGCACTCTCAACATTGTCTCTACTTTAGAAAAGGTTTCTCAATTATATGGAGTAGCCGTCGCAGATTTGGAAAAGTTATTGGAGGAGGGACGGCAGAAACTCTATCTCGAAAGGGAAAAAAGAGTGAAACCCGGCCGGGACGAGAAGATTCTGACTTCCTGGAATGGTTTGATGATCTCCGGTTTTGTTGATGGATTTAAAGTCACTGAAAAGGACCAATATCTTAACGGGGCAAGGGAAGCCGCCCACTTTATTCTCCGCAAAATGAAGAAGGAGGGCCGCTTGATGAGGGTGTTTAATAAGGGAAAATCCCAGGTGAAGGGCTATTCAGAAGATTATGCCTTTTTTATCCAGGCCCTCATCGATCTTTATGAAGCCACCTTTGAGACGGAATGGTTGAAAGAGGCAGAAGACCTCAATCAGAGAATGATTCACCAATTCTGGGATGAGAAAAGTGGAGGTTTCTTCTTCACGGGAAAGGAGAACGAATCTTTGATTGCTCGATCAAAAAACCCTTATGACAATGCCACCCCTTCAGCGAATTCCATAGCGGTATTTAATTTGATCAGGCTTGGTTATCTCACCGGAGAAGAATCTTTCAAAGAGAAGGCCGAACAGATTCTTCACCTCTTTCATAACTTTCTTGACCAACATCCTTCTGGATTTGCCCAAATGCTATCCGGCCTCTCCTTCTTTTTGGGTCCGCAGGAGATCGGGATCATCGGTTCGAGGAATGATCTTAAGACAAAATCCATGCTCAAAGAAATCTACCTCGCCTACCTCCCAAACAAAATCCTGAGCCTCAGGGATCCTCAAGAACCGATCAAGGGGAAGTGGTTTCCATTTCTTACGGAGAAAGGAATCCCGGAGGCTCCAACGACCTTCGTCTGCAAAGGATTTACCTGCTTACCCCCTGTGCAAAATGAAGAAGAGTTGAAGAAGATATTGGAAAGATAGGGGATTAGCCTATGGTTCTGTGCCTTACTTGATTCCTGCTTTCTTCTTGATGCCTTCGATATCCAGCCCGTTGATCCACTGAATGAGATTTTCCCATATCCCATGAAACCCGAATCCTCCCTGTGTTATTTCCTTTAAGGCCTCCTCCTTGCTCCAACCTTGCACCGCGACACGGTAGAGCGCGCACATGGTTCCAGTGCGATCCGCCCCATGCTGGCAGTGGACAAGAACCGGACTACGTTTCGGATTCGTGACGATCTGAAGAAATCTTACGGCTTCCTCTTCCCCTGGATGCCATACCTTCATGTAGATGTGTTCATATGCCAATCCAGTATCCCCGATCTCGTCACGGTCTGAATGGAATGAACGCAGATTGACAATGGTCTCGATTCCCATGGCTTTGAGTTTTTTCATGCCTTCTGCAGACGGTTGTGCGCTTCGATAAAGTGTATCTGAGACTTTGTGGAGGTTGGGAACGCCTTCCATCTGAATCGGTTTGGCCCAGTGCACGGGACGACTAGCTGGAGATGTTTCAGCCGCATAAGCAGCATTGAACAAAGCTAATGTGGTGATAATGATGACAACGACCAATTTCATATTCTTAAGACACATAACGATTAATAGACGAAGTTCGTGTTTGTTTCTAATCCGCTCTTCTAAGTTTACTTTTTTACCACTTTTTAGCTCTGCTGTCTATAAAATGCTTGATTCTATTTCGTATTTTCTCTGTAATAGCACAATATTCAAACTTCGTATAATAGTAATGTTCCTTCAAGTCTTGACAAGTAAAAGGAAAATTCTTATCTTAATGAAAATATTTTCATTTTTTGACTAACGCTCTATGAATAAAGGTGTTTTTAAAAATCGATTCAGAGATAGGAAACTTCGCTTGAGTCATCCGAGGTTCCTTGTTTATCAGGAACTAACAAAGGCCGTCAGTCCTTTGAGTCCTCAGGAGATTTACCATTGCCTTCTTAAGAAACATAGAAAAATTGGATTGACTTCTATCTATCGGTCTCTTGAACTCTTCGAATCCATGGGCATGGTCTTTAAAATCATCAATGGTTCGAGTGTTAAATACAAACTTTGTGAGTTAGAAGACCACCATCACCATATCGTCTGCAAGGCATGCGGGAATGTGGTCGAATTGAATTTCTGTGACATTTCGGATTGGTCGAAAAAGGTGACGGAGTCCACAGGTTATCAGGTGACCGATCATCAATTGAACTTTTTTGGGTTTTGTAAAGAGTGCAAGCCGTTATAAAGACCCCAAAGGGCAGAACGCTATGCGCCATGCTCTATGCGCTATGCCTGGTTTTCAAAGGAGAAATAAATGTCCCATATTCATTTTCCGGATGGAGTTTTACCTGTGTGGTTATGGGCCTCGGGGTTTATCGTTGCCATCGTGATCGGGGCCGTTCTTTTTCGACTCACTAAGAAAGAAGCGTTAACCAAACGTCTTCCTTTATTGGGAATGATGGCTGCCGTTATGGTCTTGGGCGCTTCCTTCGAAAT
>CAZEKS010000322.1:0-3505 GCA_964512795.1 uncultured Syntrophaceae bacterium | reverse complement strand
ATATTAAAGGAGAAAAGAAAAAAAAGATTATCAGTGTTGCGGTTGAACCAGTGGAAAGCCCAGTGATTACACAACGCCTTGCGGGCAAGGAGCTTAAGCCCGGACCTCACAAGATTCAGGGGATAGGTGCTGGATTCATTCCAGACACTTTGGACTTGTCTATGGTGGATCGGGTGGAACAGGTCACAAGCGAAGAGGCGATCGAGTATGCAAGGCGGCTTGCCCGTGAGGAAGGAATTCTTTCGGGCGTCAGTTGTGGTGCAGCGATTGCAGTCGCTCTGAGACTTGCCAGAAGTGACGAATTCAAGGGGAAAACAATTGTCACAATTCTGCCTGACGCAGGCGAGCGATATCTCACTGGACCGCTTTTCGAAGGGGTTTTCAACGAGGCTGGTCTTCCAACAATATAACGGATGCTAGCTGGGAATTTTTTGTAACTCAGCAAATGCTTGGCTGAAGCACCATAGGGAGGAGAAATGTCAGCGCTAAATTCATTGCCTAAGAAAACCAATAGGGTCACGCAAACATCTAGCAAAGGTGCTGGTATTCCCAGGCAACTTACAGATTCAGAAAAGAGTAATAGCGTGGGTATTGTGAAAACAAACTATTTTAATTTTGCATCTCCCCCTAATGAACTTACTCTGGAGAACGGTGAGAGGCTTGGTCACATCACCGTTGCTTATGAGACCTATGGCAGGCTGAACGATCAAAGGTCTAATGCTATTCTCATTCTTCATGCCCTTTCAGGGGACGCCCATGCGGCTGGCTTCCACAAAGGAGATGAAAAACCAGGCTGGTGGGATGATATGATCGGACCAGGAAAGGCCTTCGATACAAATAAGTTTTTTATTATTTGTTCAAATGTCCTTGGAGGTTGCAAGGGCACGACTGGTCCATCTTCGATCAATCCTGAGACAGCAAAACCATATGGTTTAGATTTTCCCATCATCAGCATCTCGGATATGGTGAATGTGCAAAAGCACTTGATTGATCATCTGAAGATTGATCAGTTGCTTTCCGTAGCAGGGGGTTCAATGGGAGGAATGCAGTCCTTAGAATGGCTAACGGTCCATTCTCATAGGCTGAAGAGTGCCATTGTTATTGCTACGGCGGCAATGCATTCACCCCAACAAATTGCATTTGATGAGGTCGGACGGCAAGCCATTATGGCCGATCCTCATTGGAGGGACGGTCATTACTACAGTGGGCACCTTCCCGACAAAGGGCTCGCTGTGGCCCGTATGGTCGGTCATATTACCTACATGAGTGAGATCTCAATGGCTGAAAAATTCGGAAGACACCTTGGAGATGAGAAGCTGCATCAATTCAGTGTTGGTTCTGAGGTAGAGGATTACCTTTATAACAGAGGGAATCATTTTGTAAAAAGGTTTGATGCCAATTCCTATCTCTATATTACCAGGGCGATTGATTCTTTTGATGCTTCCCGTGGGAGAGAATTGTATGAGGTGTTCAAGGGGATCAAAGCGAAAGTCCTTGTTTTGGCCTTTAAGTCGGACTGGCTCTATCCGGCTTCTCAATCAAAGGAAATTGTAAAAGCTTGTAAATTGGCAGGGGTTGATACGACATATTGCGAGATCGATTCCACCTATGGTCACGATGCCTTTCTTCTGGAGGTTGAAGAAGAAACGCACCTCGTTAAATATTTTCTGCAAAAGGTTTCTTTTGAAAATGGAGTGGCCGGGGAGAAATATGGAGTGATGGAATATGCAATCTGAGACCCTCCCATTAGAGTATAAAGCTATCCTTGAATGGGTGAAACGAGGCGCATCCGTGCTTGACCTAGGGTGCGGGGATGGTGAATTATTGGCTCTTCTTGTCCGTGAGAAGAGCGTCAAGGCCCAAGGCATTGAGATTGATGAACAGGCCATCTATCAATGTGTCGCCAGGGGGCTGAGCGTATTTCATGAGGACATCGATCATGGTTTATCCGACTATTCAGATCAGTCTTTCGATTATGTGATACTCAATCAAAGCTTTCAGCAGGTTAAAAATCCAGATATTGTTTTGGCAGAAGCTTTAAGAGTAGGTAGAGAGGTCATCGTTGGTTTCCCTAATTTTGCTCATTACGTGGCACGCTTTCAGATATTCTTTAAGGGGAAAACGCCAGTGACACCCTCACTGCCTTACGCATGGCATGATACACCTAATCTCCATTTTTTGAGTATTTCGGACTTCATCGAATACTGCCATAAGAGAAACATCAAAATAAGAAAGTCCTTTTATATTGGAAAAAACAGAAGGACGGTGATATTTCCAAACCTGTTTGCACTGACAGGAGTATTTCTCATTTCGAATGGAAAAGCCCCTAACATTCATTGATCTTAAAAGAAAAATGGAAATCCACTGACCCCAATGAGTATTTTGACCACCGGAAGAAACCCCTATAACAGAGATAGACCACACAGCGAGATTGGGAACGATCTTCGCCTGGATTGACTTTATAGGGTCTTACGTGTGTACTAAGAATATTTCTTCAGTTATAATTAAGAAAAATCTAACCATAAGATATTCAGAAAAACATCATAAAGATAAATGAGAGAGGTATCATGGGAGACAACACGGACCAGTATCTCATTGATGAGATCAGCAGACTGAAGAAAGAAAAGGGTGCAATCATCCTGGTGCACAATTACCAACGGCCCGAAATCTACAGGATAGCAGACTTCATCGGCGACTCATACGGATTAAGCCACGAGGCTTCGGAGACAAAGGCACGCATGATCATCTTCTGCGGTGTCCACTTCATGGCAGAGTCTGCTTCGATCCTAAACCCGGACAAGAAGGTGATCCTTCCCGCGATCGAAGCCGGGTGTCCCATGGCGGACATGGTTCAAACAGAGGAGCTGAGGAGACTGAAAGAGCAGCACCCGGATGCAGCTGTCGTATGTTACATCAATACTTCTGCCGAAGTAAAAGCGGAGTCAGATATTGTATGTACCTCAAGCAACGCAGTCAGAATCATAAACTCCCTTCCTCACAAACGGATCATCTTCATTCCTGACAAAAACCTTGCGGACTACGCTGCCGGGCATACAGACAAAGAAATCATCCCGTGGAATGGCTTCTGTTACGTTCACACCAAGTTCTCCCCCGAGGAACTGGCTAAGTCAAAGAAACTGCTGAGGAATGCAAAAGTCATTGCGCATCCCGAATGCCCGGGAGGAGTAAGAGCGTTAGCAGACCACGTCTGCAGCACCTCCGGAATGGTTGGATACGCAAAACAGTCGGATGCAAAAGAGTTCATTATAGCAACAGAAATGGGGATGATCGAAATGCTGAGGCTGCAGGTTCCGGGGAAAACATTTTATACAGCCCCTCCAGGAAGCACTTGCGTGAACATGAAGAAAACCAATCTGAGGCTTGTGCTTGAGTCATTGGAAAACGAAGCCCCGATCATTACGGTCCCGGAAGAGATACGGCTGAAGGCAAGAAAAGCACTGGATAGGATGGTTGAAGCAACAAAATAAAGGCGAGTGGGCTCCCC
>CAZEKS010000321.1:0-3506 GCA_964512795.1 uncultured Syntrophaceae bacterium | reverse complement strand
ACGATTACATCCCTCACACCTATCCTCCAATGGTCAGCGCCCTGTTCAATCACGAAGAACTTAGGGAAAAGGTGATCCAGGCCGGGCTGGGGTTGACGGAATACTCCGGACCCATCAGCATCCACACGTTCATTCTTGAGGCTGCTAAGAAGAGGGATTTGAAGGCGATCAGCCTTTGGGGCCATGCCCCACAATATCTTCAGACGAGGAATGTAAAAGTGGTCTGTTCCGTTTTGAAAAGGCTGATTGATTTAACCCAGATAGAGGTGGATCTCTCCGAGCTTGAAAAGGCCGGTGATTATTTTGATCAGCAGGTCAACCATCTGCTGGAGGAGGATCCAAAACTCCAAGAGGTCATCAGCAAGTTAGAAGAAGTCTACAAACGGGCAGAAAAGATTCCTCGGCCGCCAGGAAGGGAAGAGGACGCGAAAGAAGATAAGGTGGTTTACATTCAGGCCTTCCTAAAAAAATTGGAGGATGAAGAGAAGAAATAAGGCTGATGTCTATAAAATTATTTTATTAACTCATAATGATTCAAAATATCATAAATATTTTTCGCAATGATTTCAGATCTCGGAAAATTCAACACCAAATATTAGGCGACTCGCCAACAATAGATTCTTATGGATATCTTCATTGAACAGCGTAATTAAGGAAGGAAATGTTGAAAGGACAGGTACAATATGGTTTTCTTTCTGATAATCGATAAATGATCTCAAATTGCTCTCAAATTCTAAAATAAAATTCTCAGGGAAACCGAAGGGTTGACTTCATTGGCGCAGCATATTAAAATGGATCAAAATAAGGAGGAATAAATTAACAGAGTTTACGGTAACATCTTAGGCCTAAAGCCGAACCAAATCAAAAGAATCGAACGTATCTATCGAAGGAAAATCCCTCCTCAAAAGGTTGTTACGTCTGAAATTGCCCGTCTCCTCAGCGAGCTTTCGAATGAAATTCGACGACAGATCGGTATTCTGGTAGGCCGACGAGGATCTATCGAATTTGTCATCGTAGGAGATCAAAAGGGGATTACGATTCCTGACCTCTCTCGTTATCGATCTGGCATCCTCAGGTTGAGAGGACTTCGTCTCATCCATACTCACCTGCAAGGAGAGCCTTTGACAGGAGAGGATTTGACAGATCTCGCTCTCTTGAGATTGGATATGATGGTGGCTCTCAATGTCAAGGATCCCGATGCCTCGGGATTAATCCATTCTGCCCACCTCCTTCCTGATAACCCGGATAAGAAGGTCTGGGAGATTGATCCTCCATCTTCTGTTAGCTATTTCGATGTGGACTTCTCAAAGTGGATCCAGTCCCTCGAGGATGAATTTCAAAGGGGACAGAGATCGATGCCTCTCAAGGGAGCCAAAGAAAAAGCCATTCTAATCAGTGTCAGCAAGGGAAATCGGGAGAACTTAGAGAATTCAATGGAGGAATTGAAAGAATTAGCAGAGTCGAGCGGAGTGTTTATCGTCGATTCCATTATCCAAAGGCCACAAAATATTTCTCCTACGACCCTGATGGGGGAGGGGAAGTTGAAAGAATTATTGGTCAAATGTATGCAATCGGGAGTTGATTTGATTATTTTTGATCAAAATTTAACTCCTGGGCAAATGGCTACTATTTCTGATTTGACCGAACTGAGAGTCCTTGACCGAACCCAACTCATTTTAGATATTTTTGCCCAGCGGGCGCACACCCTGGATGGAAAGATTCAGGTCGAACTGGCTCAATTAAAATATTTGCTTCCCCGGCTGGCCAGGAAGACATTGGCCCTTTCCCGGCTGACAGGTGGGATCGGTGGACGGGGACCAGGGGAGACGAAATTAGAGATTGATCGCCGTCGAGTCGGGGATCGAATCCATCTCCTGGAGAAGGAAATTGAAAAATTGAGCAGGAGAAGGGAACAGAGAAGATCCCGGAGAGCAAAAACAGGAATCCCGATTCTTTCCATCATCGGATACACCAATGCCGGAAAATCGACCCTTTTCAACCTCCTCACCAGGAGTCAATTTCAGGTCGAAGACAAACTCTTTTCCACCCTCGACACGGCGACCAGGAGATTAAAATTTCCTAAAATTCATAAAGTGGTGATTACCGATACCGTAGGATTTATCAAGGATTTGCCAAAAGACCTGATGGGGGCCTTCCGACCGACTTTTGATGAATTGAAAGAATCAATTTTATTGATCCATCTCATTGACATCAGCCACCCTCATTTTCCGGAACACATTGAGTCTGTTGAAAGAATTCTCTTTGAATTAAAGCTGGATCATATTCCGAGATTGCGGGTCTTCAATAAAGATGATAAGTTGAGCCGTCAGGAAGGAGAAGCCATTTGCCAAAAGCACGGTGGCGTATCCATTTCAGCCCTTCGCCCTGAAAGTCTCGAGGAGTTTTTCCTGTTGGTCGATAGAAAATTATGGGAGAAAAGTCATTCCCCGAATGGAATGGATAATGTCAGGTTGACAAATGAAGATTCGTTTGATATATCAGATCAAAATTGGATGATGGAATCGAGGGGAAACGATGGTAAACCATTTTATAGAAATTGATGAACGCTTGACCTTTGACGATGTGTTGCTCGTTCCAGCTTTCTCTGAGGTGTTGCCTAAGGAGGTGGATATCGGCACACAATTGACGCGGACGATCCGATTAAATATTCCATTAGTGAGTGCGGCCATGGATACGGTGACTGAATCCCGGACGGCGATCTGCATGGCTCAAGAGGGAGGGCTTGGAATTATCCATCGGAATATGCCTGTCCCTGATCAAGCCATGGAAGTGGATAAGGTGAAAAAATCTGAAAGCGGGATGATCCTCAATCCCATCACCATGGACCCCGAGCAGAAAATTTATGAAGCCCTGGCAATCATGAAAAAGTATCGAATTTCAGGGGTTCCCATTACCAAAAATGGAAAACTGGTTGGAATTCTGACGAATCGGGATTTAAGGTTTGAAAAGCGTTTAGATGAAAAAATCTCCGCCGTGATGACGAAGGAACATCTCATTACAGTTCCGGTCGGGACTACCCTCGAGGCCTCCAAGGAGATCCTTCATAAGAACAGAATTGAAAAATTATTGGTCGTGGATGAGCAGAATAATTTGAAGGGGCTCATCACCATCAAAGACATCGAGAAGATGAGAAAATATCCTTATTCCTGCAAAGATCCTCTTGGCCGGCTTCGTGTCGGGGCTGCCATCGGTCCCGGGAAAGACAGGGAGGCAAGAACTGAGGCATTGATTAAAGCAGGCGTGGATGTCTTGGTTATTGATACGGCCCATGGCCATTCCAGGGACGTATTGGATGTCCTCCGCGACACCAAAAAGAATTTCCCCGATTGTCAACTCATCGGAGGCAATGTGGCCACCCGGGAAGGGGCTACGGATCTCATCAAGGCAGGCGTCGATGCGGTGAAGGTGGGCGTGGGGCCCGGATCGATTTGTACCACACGGGTGATTGCGGGGGTGGGGATTCCACAACTCTCTGCCATCATGGA
>CAZEKS010000320.1:0-3509 GCA_964512795.1 uncultured Syntrophaceae bacterium | reverse complement strand
GCGTCGATGAGCCGTTCACAAACCTTCTGACTCAGGGGATGGTTTGTAAAGAAGTGTACGAGTGCCCCAAGGATGGTTATCTCTTTCCCGATGAGGTGGAGGGACAGGGAGAGACGATTCATTGCCGGAAGTGCGGCGGCCTTATCTCTATCGGAAGACTTGAGAAGATGTCTAAATCCAAGAAGAACGTGGTAGACCCTGAATATTTGATTGAAAAATACGGTGCGGATACAGCCAGGATGTTTTGCCTCTTCGCTTCCCCGCCCGAGAAGGATCTGGATTGGAGCGACCAGGGAGTGGACGGGTCTGCTCGTTTCCTCAATCGGGTCTGGAGACTCTTTTATGAGCAGCATCGTCATCTTCAAAATGTGAAGCCACTTCCTTTCGGAGCGGTCCTTGAGGGAGGTCAAAAGTCTCTGCGACAGAAGACCCACAAAACGATCAGAAGGGTCACTGAAGACATCGAACGATTCCATTTCAACACCGCGATCAGCGCCATCATGGAATTGGTGAACGAGATCTACGTTTCGGAGATCAAAGACAACGCCGACGATATTTCCAGAAGAGTATTGTGCGAGGCGGTTGAGACGGTTGCCGTTTTGCTCTCGCCCTTTGTCCCTCACTTTGCAGAGGAGCTATGGGAAGCGTTGGGGAATCGCGAATCGATTATCAAAACCCGATGGCCTGATTACGACCCGGAAGCCGTTTTGGAAGATGAAGTATTGATTGTCATTCAGGTGAATGGAAAATTGAGGGACCGGATGACTATTCCTGTCTCGTATGGAGAGGAGGAAGTAAAGGCCTGGGCATTAAAGAGTGAGAGGATTCGGAAACTGGTCGAAGGCAAGGAGATCAAACGGGTGATTCTCGTGCCAAAAAAACTGGTCAATATTGTTTGCTAATACATTAACGGGCTTTTGTTTTCGGTTAGGGTTAAGAAGCCCGCCCTGTACCGAGTCTGGTTCAGGGCCCGTATCGTCAAATGTTAAAAAAAGTGGTGGAAAGACTGATGACGTTACCTCTAAACCATACGGGCGTCGTTACCGTAACCCTTTTATGCTTTCTCCTCCTTTCAGGCTGCGGTTACCAGATGGTTGGGAAGGAGACGCATGTTCCGCCTGGTCTGAATTCCATTGCCATCCCCACCTTTAAGAATCAAACCTTTGAGCCAGGGATTGAGGTTCAATTAACTCAAGGTTTTTTAAGAGATTTTATCCAGGACAGGAGAGTCAAGGTGGTGGGTCGAAGTGAGGCGGATTCCATTTTGGAGGGGGTGGTTAAGTCTTTCAATATTTACTCAGTTTCTTATGACAGGTCAGGTTTGGTTCTGGAATATCAGACCGATGTAGTGCTTGATTTAACGCTGAAAAAAAGGACCGGAGAAATTCTGTGGACGGAAAAAAATCTTTCTGAAACAAGATGGTATAGGGCATCTTCCAATATCCTCGTTTCCGAATCCAATAGGACTGCTGCCATTGAACAGCTTGGAAGATTTGTCGCTGAGCGAATTCGAAGTCGTTTCTTTTATAATTTTTAAACTTACACCCCCACTCCTTCCCTCTCCCCTCCAGGGGAGGTCGGTACGACTCGCAACCGAGGTGGGGGGGGAGATATATTCATGTACACCGCTTCGGATTTAAGAAAGGGGCTGAAAGTCATCATTGATGGGGAACCTTACATCGTAACGGCTTTCGAATTTTCCAAACCCGGCAAGGGGCAAGCGCTTTACCGCACCAAACTGCGGAATATGATCACAGGATTAACCATTGATAGAACGTATCGTGAGGGGGAGACTTTCGAACCCGCTTCCTTGGAAGAGCGAGGCATGCAATTTCTTTATAAAGAGGGCGATCACTATTACTTCATGGATAACAAAACCTACGAGCAGATCATTATCAGCGAGGAATCTCTGGGGGATGCCAAAAACTTTCTGATTGAAAATTTTAATGTGGAGGTTCTGTTGTTCGGAGATAGAGCGATTGGCGTCGACTTGCCAAACTTCGTCAATCTCAGGGTGATTAAGACAGAGCCTTGGGTGAGAGGGGATACCTCGAAGGCGGATTTCAAACCTGCTACGATAGAAACCGGTTATGTACTTCGCGTTCCTCCATTCATCGAAGAAGGGGAGCTGATTACCATTGATACCCGAACTGGTGAATTCTCGAAAAGGGTCAAAGAGTAGGTTCGTGGCGAAAAACTGGCCACTTGCAAGACGTAAAGAAAACCTTCAACAAAGGGCGCGCCTCCTACAGGGGATCAGGCAGTTCTTTATCGGAAAAGGTTACCTGGAAGCAGAAACCCCCCACCGAATACCCACCCCTGTACCAGAATCTCATATTGATGCCGTTCCCTCCGATACATGGTTCCTTCACGCTTCTCCTGAAATTTGTATGAAGCGTATGATGGCAGCAGGGTATGAGAAGGTCTTTCAAATCTGCCGGTGCTGGAGAGAAAGGGAGCGAGGGAGCTTGCACCTTCCTGAGTTTACCCTTCTGGAGTGGTATAGGGCGGGTGGTGACTACCGTTCATTAATGGAAGAATGTGAGAGATTGATCCGATCCGTTGCTGGGGCTATTGGTTTGGGACAGAAAATTATTTTCCGCGGCCATGAGATCGATCTTTCCGAGCCATGGGAAAGAATTTCTGTCAATGAGGCATTTCAGGGTTATACCCAGACCTCCGTGACTGAGGCACTGGAGCGAAAACTCTTTGATGAGATTATGGTTCGGGACGTTGAGCCGAGATTGGGAGTAGAAAGGCCGACGTTTATTTATGATTACCCTGCTGAACGGGCTGCACTGGCCCGGTTGAAGCAGGAAGATCAAGCTGTTGCAGAACGTTTTGAACTCTATATCGGCGGCTTGGAGCTGGCCAATGGTTTTTCGGAATTGGTTGATTCAAAAGAGCAGAGAAAGCGATTTCACGTAGAAAATGAAAATCGCCAATCCCTTGGCAAACGCATATATTCCGTGCCCGATAAATTCTTAGCCGAATTAGACAATATGCCCCCATCAGCTGGAATCGCATTAGGGGTGGATCGGCTGGCCATGGTTTTTTTAGATGCTAAGTCGATTGATGAGGTAGTTGCTTTTACTCCAGAAGAACTTTAAAAAAGTGGCAGAGAAGAACGAATCTCTTATTTTTTACTTATTTCTCTTTTCTTTGAGGATTTTTAGGACTTTAAGATCTTCGAGATCCTTTGGTCTCCCTGCAGATTCTTTCATCACGATGAGATCATCCAAAGAGGCATAGTAAACTTTTTCCTTGCTAAAAGTCCCGGGAATCCGATTTTCCCATACATGATCGAATGTGATTCCGGTGACAAAAGGATGAATATCTGTCTCTACCAGGTATTGCCGAATCAATACTTTACGTGTCAATAAATCTTCGACGGTGACCTCAGCCGTGTCATAGCCAAAATCTCGGAGGGCATCAAGTGTGCGGCCCGCATTTTTAGGTTCGGGGCGGATAAAAATATCAATATCAAGGGTTGCTCTCGCATATCCATG
>CAZEKS010000319.1:0-3511 GCA_964512795.1 uncultured Syntrophaceae bacterium | reverse complement strand
GCATCACACTAGGTATCGAGGTGGTCAATCGCTACGAAAGCAACCTGTACAACACAATGGCCGATACCAGGGAGACCATTCTCGCCACTGGCGCGGATAACATCGTGATACACGCCGATACATACCACATGCTGTACGAGGAGGAGGGCCTCTATAAGCCGCTGGTTGAGAACGCCGACGTGCTAGGCTACATGCACATGAGCGAAAACCACCGCGGCTTGCTTGGTACTGGCACGGTTAATTGGGACGAGGTGTTCCGGGGATTAGCGGATGCAGGCTACAAGGGACCATTGGTGGTCAAGTCTTTTGCCGCGGTAAACCCGCATCTGGCCGCGGCGATCAAATTATGGCGGCCGCCAAGTCAATCCTCCGAGTATTTGGCACGTGAAGGGCTGAAATTCCTGCGGGAACACGCCCAAAAGTATGGCTTAGATTGATCTGCTCCGTTTGAGCGAACCACCTGCACGGTATCCAAGGAGCGGAGCGGTGCGACAGGAAGAGTTTGCCACGTTAGGGGGAGCGATCATTGGAGGCCGTATGGTTGGTTTTTGGGATGATCCTGTGGAAGTGGCCACCCGATTTGCCAAACCGGGAGATCGGATAGAGCCGAGAAAAGAAAGTCTGACTCATTATAAACGCTACGCAGATTTTTACACAGAACTGATCCCCGGAATGAGAGGCCTTTTTAAGAGGCTGACAGCGATATAGACAAGAATGGGTATGGGGGAGGGGCTGGACGGATTGGTCAATGGACAAATTATTGAAGAATTGGATCATGACGGTTACCGGGCCGATTCCAAAAACCCAATTGGGTTTTTGTCACAGCCATGAACACCTTTTCATCGCAGATGGTCAGGTGGTAAATGTCAATCCTGCATTGAGGATCGATTCTCTGGAGAAGACCATTGCTGAGTTGGTGCTTTTTAAACAGATCGGAGGAAGGAGCATCGTGGATGCCCAGCCTGTAGGCTGCGGTCGAATGGCGGCCCTGCTATCCAGAGCTTCGAAAGTGAGCGGAGTAAACGTTATCGCCGCCACAGGATTTCATAAATTGATTTATTATCCGAAGGACCACTGGATTCGTACCCTGGATGAGTTGAAACTGGAACATCTTTTTAGCAGTGAATTTCAGACCGGCATGTACATGGATGGAGATGATTGTTTCCCGACAAAGCAAACCAAGGCCAAGCCAGGGGTCATTAAGACAGCTTCCGGTGAGGAGGGTATGACTGCCGAATACCATAGACTCTTTACGGCGGCTGCGATCGCTGCTAAACGGACTGGGTTTCCCATCCTAAGCCATACTGAGATGGGAAAGGCGGCCATGGATCAAATTCGTTTGTTTTTAGATTTTGGATTGTCTCCCACCTCGATTATCCTCTGTCACCTGGATCGGGATTTGGGAGATTTTAATTATCATCGCCAAGTTGCTGAAACCGGTGTTTATCTTGAGTATGACACCATCGGCAGGCCGAAATACCACTCGGATGAAGCAGAGGTTGAGCATATCCTTAAAATGGTGGAATACGGTTATGGAGACCAAATCTTACTGGGCTTGGATGTGACCAGGGAAAGAATGAAAAGCTACGGTGGGGCTTTGGGGCTCGATTATTTAGCCACCCAATTCATTCCTATGTTAAAAAAGAAAGGTTTGACGGATGAAGTGATTGCCAAATTTACAATTCATAACCCGGCAAAAGCATTTTGCAACTCAGGGATCCATCTGGAAGAGGAATCATTACAGTGAACTTGCCACCGAGAGCAAGCCAACCCACGATATATTTTATCGGGGTAACCACTGCTCAATCCTCCATCATGAAGCTTTTTCCCTTATGGGCCAAAGCCTTGGGATTGCAAGATGCAGTCATTAAAGGTATCGATCTTGAGATTCATGCTGGCCCCCCGGTTTATCGGGAAGTCGTCCGGTTTATTAAAGATGATGAGTTATCCTTGGGTGCGTTAATCACAACGCACAAGATCGATCTTTATCATGCCGCCAAAGACATGTTTGAATATCTCGATCCCTATGCCAAGATGTTCGGTGAACTTTCCGCGATTTCTAAAAAGGAAGGACGGTTAGAGGGCTATGCTAAGGATCCAATCTCCAGCGCTTTAGCCATGGAAACCTTCATTCCGAAGAACTACTGGAAGGAACATGGAGGCGAAGTCTTTATTATGGGGGCAGGCGGCAGTGCCATCGCAATCAGCTCCTCCCTCTTGAACAAAGAAGAACAAGATAACATACCCACCAAGCTGATTGTAAGCAATCGCAGCCAACCCAGGTTAACCGCGATGGAAAGAATCGTCAAACAGATTAATCCGAATGTGCCGACAGAGTTCTATTTGACCCCTGAAGCTATCCAGAATGATGAGATCCTAAAAAAAGTGAACCCTTTTTCGCTCATCGTCAATGCCACCGGTTTAGGTAAGGACAGACCAGGTTCTCCTTTAACCGACGCCTGTGATTACCCTCGAAACAGTTTGGTGTGGGAGCTCAATTACCGGGGAAAGCTGGATTTCATGCATCAGGCATTCAAACAAAAGGCAACCAAAAACCTTCATGTTGAAGATGGCTGGATCTATTTTATCCATGGCTGGACCCAGGTGATTGCCGAGGTATTTCATGTGGAGGTCACCCAAAAATTGTTTGCCGAGGTTGAGCAAATCGCCGACAAACTAAGATGGAATGGGTAAAGATGATAGAAGAGGATAGGCTTTTAGAAAACCTGTGTGAGAAAGAAGGATCTGAATGAGAACTCTGATCGATGGGAAAGAAATGACATGGGATCAAAGTACAAGATTCTAATCACGTCCACTTCTTTCTTCAAAGCGGGACCCGTTCCTCTTCGACAATTGAAGGAATTTGACTGCGAGATTATAGAGAATCCTTACGGCCGGCCGCTGAAAGAAGACGAACTGATCCCACTCTTAGTTGACGTGGATGGGGTGATCGCTGGGTTGGACGAATTTGGTGAAAGGGCACTGAAGAGCTCCAAGGTGCTGAAAGTGATCTCTCGTTATGGTGTGGGTATTGACAACATAGACTTGGAGGCGGCGAAACGTTTGAACATCTCTGTAAGGAACACTCCTGATGTGAACATTCAGGCGGTCGCCGATTTAACCTTTGGATTGCTTCTTGCCGTGAGCCGCAGGATTCCTCAGTCCCATCAATCCACCAGGGAGGGAAAATGGGAAAGACTCATAGGACAGGGTGTTTATGGGAAGTCCCTTGGAATCATCGGCCTAGGTCGTATCGGGAAGGCGGTAGCCAAGAGGGCCAAGGGATTTGAAATGGAGCTCATCGCTTATGATGTCCAAAGAGACGAATCTTCTGCTGAGACTCTGGGGATTAAATTTCTTCCCCTCGATGACCTCCTGACGGAAGCCGATTTTATCACACTTCACTGCGATTTGAATCCTCAGACAAAGGGATTAATCGGCCCAAGGGAGTTAGAGTTGATGAAGGAGACGGCCTACTTGATCAATACAGCCAGAGGGGAACTGGTCGATG
>CAZEKS010000318.1:0-3512 GCA_964512795.1 uncultured Syntrophaceae bacterium | reverse complement strand
ATGGTTTTCAGGATCGTGGTTTTTCCTGCCCCATTAGCCCCTAAGATGGCGACAATCTGGCCCTCCTGGACTTCGAGAGAAACTCCTCTGATCGCCATGATCAATCCATAGAGAGTCTCGATATTCTTAACCTTAAGCAACCTGTTCCTCCTCACCCAGATAAGCCTTAATGACTTCTGGATACTTCTGAATTTCTTCTGGCAATCCCTCAGCTATTTTCTCTCCGTAATTTAAGGCTAAGATTCGGTCAGAGATGTCCATGATCAAGTTCATGTCATGTTCCACAAGAAGAACGGTGACGCCAAGGTCGTCCCGAATATCCTGGATCGAGAAAATCATGTCCCCTTTTTCCTCCATATTCATTCCTGCCGAAGGTTCATCCAACAAGATGAGCTCGGGTTCCAAAGCAAGGGCTCGCCCGAGTTCAACCAGCTTACGAGTCCCATAGGGCAGGTTTATAACAAATTGGTTCCTGGCTGCTTGGAGCTCAAGGAAATCGATGACCTCTTCTACTTTCTCTCTGTTCTTCATCTCCTCTTTGGCAGCTTTAGAACCCTTGTAAATGAAAGTCGCACCTCTCCAGACCCCTGTTTTCATTTGAAGGTGACGACCCAACATAAGATTATCCATGGTGCTCATGTGAGAAAAGAGTTCAATGTTCTGAAATGTCCGGGCAATCCCTTTTTTAGCCACCTGATAGGGTTTTAAATTGGTAATATCCTCTCCTTTGAAAAAGATCTTCCCTGAGTTGGGTTGGTAAATTCCACTGATACAATTGAAGATCGTGGTTTTCCCGGCTCCATTTGGGCCGATGATGGAATAAATTGCTCCCTTCTCTACCTCAAAGCCGACATTACTCAGCGCCCTGATGCCGCCAAAAGAGATGGTCAGGTTTTCTATTTTAAGAATTGGATCCACGCCATGCCCTATGCGCTATGCGATTTACCCCATTAGAAATAATGCCCCGCTGCTCTGCAGTCCCGCTATAGCGGGATTAGATATTAAATAATTCCGGTGTGGTTTAATGCCCCGCCCGTCGAGAGCCTCTGGGTCGAACGACTGGAATTTCTAACGGGGTTTACTAACGACCTATTTCGTAATCCTTATCCAGTCCGAAAGCTTTTCAATGTTCCCATCCGGTTTGACTTTGCCATAAAATACATGTTTGCCTCCCTGTCTCTCATTGGGACCATAATTGAAGGGAGCACCGATACCTTTGAAATCTTTAATCCCCTCAAGGGCCTTTATAAGGGTCTCATTGTTTAAATTCTTTCCTGCCCTCCTCACTCCTTCAACGAAGGGTTCGGCAATAAAGATCCCCGCATAGTAAAAGACGCCCCATCTCTCATGTGGTGCCAATTTCTTATGCCATTCTCGATATTTCACCATCAAGGGATGGTTGGAATCTGGCATCTCAAGGACAAAAGAATTGATCATTCCAGTCCATAGTCCCTTTGTTAATTGCAACATGAAAGGGGCATCAGAAAGTGTGTTACTCGTCGCCCACTGGGGCTTAAAACCAATTTTAGCTGTTTCATTTAAAATCAATGTTGCATGCATAGGCATTGCCCACATGATCGCCGCTTCAGCTCCAGATTCTTTCATTTTCAATGCATGAGTGCTTAAATCCCTATCCGTCATTTCTGCTGAAACCTTTGCGACGAGATTAATTTTCTTATCTTTTAGATACCGTTCTACACCCATTAACCCTTGCTTTCCATAGTCGTCATTCTGATAAAACATGGCAATCTTTTTATAACCCAATTTTTCATAAAGATATTCTGTCAGGTTATAGGCTTCATCATCATAAAGAGTATATCCAGCAAACAGGTATTTCTGAAAAGGCTGAATCCAGTTATAAACCCCGGTCATTGGGCAAAACCAAAAAACCTGGTTCTCCATCAAGTAGTCCCGCGCTGTCATTCCCGTTGCCACCCCAATTCCTCCGATTACGGCAAACACACCGATAGTCTCCACAAACTCCTTAGCAATAGCTTTGGTCTTTGCAGGTTGATAAGAGTCGTCACGGAGAAAATATTTGAACTTCCTTCCCTGGATTCCGCCTTCTTCATTAATGATCTTGAAATATAGATCTGATCCTCGAGCAACAGCCCCCCAAGCCGCAGCAGGTCCGGTCTGTGGTCCCCATTGTCCGACAAGGATCTCGGTATCTGTCACACCACGAACCGCTTGAGCGGAGGCCGAAGTTGAAATGAGAAAAATTGAGAGC
Source organism: uncultured Syntrophaceae bacterium (assembly GCA_964512795.1). Lineage (GTDB taxonomy): Bacteria > Desulfobacterota > BSN033 > BSN033 > UBA1163 > UBA1163. The sequence goes on along the minus strand of CAZEKS010000318.1, from coordinate 1,282 downwards.
ATTAAAAATCCTAAAAAAACAAAACTTCTTTTTACCATTTTTCCTTTCCTCCTTTCTAAGGTTTCTTCTACTAACCTTTTTGAAGTTTAGAGTTCTTACATCCCGTCATTCCCGCGAAGGCGGGAATCCAAGCTTGTTCCTGTAAAAGCAGGGGACAATTACAACCCATATGGATTCCTGTTTTCACAGGAATGACAACCCTTAATCTCCTTTTCCGAAATGTGTTACACTTTTTTCACATAATGCCTTGTTAACAGTCCACTTGGCCTGATGCACAGCATCAACACAATGATGGCAAAAGCCACGACAGATTTAAAGGGTAAGGATACATATCCACCGAATAGATTTTCAATGATCCCCAACAAAGCGCCTCCCACAGCGGTACCTGGCAGGCTGGTCATCCCTCCCAACACTCCGGAGGCAAAACCTTTCAAGAGAGGGTCCATCATCATGGGAGGGTCGAGTACGCCAAGGGCTGCGATGAGCATGCCGGCCACGGCACCGATCAATGAACTGAGTGCCCATGTAAAAGACAAGATCCTTTTGGTCCTGATCCCCATAATCCGAGCAGCCAACTGGTTCTGTTGAGTCGCTCTCATGGCCGTGCCTAATTTGGTATAGCGGAAGAAGAGAAAGAGAATAAACATCAGAACCAGTGTAATCAGAATGGTCCAGAAGTTGATCTTGCTGATGATTAGACCATAAAAATTGTAGGCCTCTATATTTGAAACTGGAAAGGGGAATGGCCTTTGATCAGGGCCCCATTTCCATCCGGCAAATCCCATAAGAACCATTTCGAAACCGAGGGTAATAATGATAAGCCCTATGACCGTCGGATCTTTGGCTTGCCTCAAAAAGACAATTTCGAAGAAAATACCCAAAATGATGGCAAACAAAAAGGTGAGGAGAACAGCCCATTCAAAAGGAACATGGTAAGCATCCAGAATGGTAAAGGCTACAAACGTACTCACCATGGCCATTTCTCCCTGGGCGAAGTTAAGAACCTCAGAGCTTTTGTAGATAATGACCATGGCGAGAGCCAGCAGGGCATAACAGGCTCCCACTGCTAAACCGCTCACAATCAGTTGACCGAACATATCTCTTCCCCGAAAGACTTGAATTAGAATACTGGAAGAATGGAATGATGGAATGTTGGGTTTACACTCTCATTTACCGCCATGCTATATGTTTTTTCCATCGTTCCACTATTCCAATATTCCATTGGTTTTTAAAAGGGCCATGTCTTCCAGTAACGTTTGGTTCGAATCCAGAATCCAAATAT
>CAZEKS010000317.1:0-3529 GCA_964512795.1 uncultured Syntrophaceae bacterium | reverse complement strand
CCTTCGAGGCTGATCGCGGGAGCGACATTTCCCAGGGCCACGAATCGATCGATCATCTTCTCGTCGATCAAGGTGGCGTTGGTGTAGACTTGGAACATCATATCTTCATGCTTTTCGAAGAGGTCGAAAAGATCCTGCCTCAAGAAGGGTTCCCCACCCGTCATCATGACCAGATAGATGCCCATCTCTTTACATTCTCCCATTAACCGATCCAGCACTTCATAAGGAAGATCCTCCTGGGAATAGACCCCTGAATAACAACCATAGCAATTTAAATTGCACCGCATCGTCGGGCTGATTAACATGGAATCCGGCGGATAGAATCCCCTTTCTGTCTCAAAGGCCTTTCTCCGGTTGGTGCCCACCAGAAGCTGGTTGATGATGAAGTTCGAGATGAGCTTCTTTCGATGATGGGGATGTGTTTCACTGAGAACCCTTCGCGCAATCGCCAGACCAGGATGGTTGCTATGGAAGAGATTGCGAATCCAACGAATCTTCTCTCGATAGGATTCCTTTTTAGGAATTTTCTCTGCAAGATAGGTCAGGCGAACCAAATTTTCTGTGGAGGCGTTGGCCAGCAGAGAAAAAGCGTTCGTCGTGAATTTTTCTATGGAATATCGCTTAGCCCGTTGATAAAAATCCATCTTCTTCCTCACCAAAATAGACTCCGAAGAAAAAGTTTACAAACCATCCAGGTATCGACCACTGGCCTAAAATGGCTGGAACCCGTTCCATCGACCTTTTGCGTGTTGATAGGAACTGATAACACACTGAACCCCTTTTTGCAAGCCTTAATCAGGAGTTCCAATTCTGTCTCGAATCGAGATGTGGAGAAATCAACTTTTTTTAGTACGTCTGTCCGAATCAGCCGAAAACCGGATTGACTATCCGTAATATCCGAATGGCAAAGCCGTGCGACGGCCTTCACCCCCAAACGATTCCAGAAGCGACGGAGGAAGGTCATCTTCCCAAATTCCGCTGCCCGAGAGGCGATGAGGATATCGGGTTTGACGCTTTGAAAAACCTTAAGAAGGAATGGGATTTCTGCAGGATCATGTTGACCATCGGCATCCAGAGTGATAATCACCTGATAGTCCTTTTGGAGAGCATACTGGAACCCTGTCCGGAGGGCGGCGCCCTTTCCAAGATTAAAGGGATGTTCCAGCAGTTGAGCTCCGTTCTCTAAAGCCGCTCTTTTCGTCTCATCTGAAGATCCGTCATCGACAACCATGATATCGCCCTTGAGAGGGCCGATCTTTTTTAAGACAGAACCCAGAGTCTCTTGGGCATTATAAGCAGGGATGAGAACACAGATCTTATCTGAGCACTGCATAGAATTAACTTATCATCTCTTGTCTGATAATTATTACAATATTTTGAGTCATAAAACACTAAATAACAAAGTTACTGCGTCATTAGGTCAATAAGGCATTAGTCATTGAATAACCTAGAGCCTATCCATAAATAATGCTTGCTTGTAATTTCCCCCTTTGGCAATCCTTTTCCTGTCAAAGACAGGCAAAGGGGGATTCAGGGGGATTTGCCCAAGGTTGACACTTTAAATCCCCCCTCGCCCCCCTTTGCGAAAGGGGGGAAAGCTATTTGCAGATAAGTTTTTAATTACACAGTAACTGAATGACTCGATATGGCCCAATCGCCAGCTTATGCTCTCCATCGGAAATGATTTCTCAACACTCCGCAATCCACATTCCGCGTTCCGAATTCGGGTTATCGCCTCTCTAAAAAACGCTTCATCTCCGGGTCATAGAGGAAGGTAAAAAAGGTGGCCATCGATCCTAATAGTGGAAGCGGATCATCTTTTGAAATGATATCATAGGAGGTATTGGCGTCAAAGAAATGGAAGAAGGAAGGATGGAGATGAAAGCGATTGGGATTGTTTAGAAAATGGAGAATGTCCCCCAAGAGGAGCCATCGGCAGCGCTTCCCCACTGTGTAGTGAAGGACGGGTTCGAAACTTTCCTTCCTCGCCATCCTCACCATGAGATAGGGAAAATCAACTCCAGAGACAATGGCTAATTGCAATGAACCCCAGAAACGGGGATTGAGTTCCATCAGTTTCGGAATCCCATCCCTTGGGTCCACTTTGAATTCAACCATGCCCACGCCGACCCAATTTAATAATTTAAAGAGGGAGAGACCCGATTCCATGATTTGAGGATGCTCAACCCCTTCCCGTAATGTGCTGGGGCCTCCTTGAACTGGAACCATCCTCAGCTTTTTGTGGATAAAAGCTGCTTTAATATTTGAAGCCTCGCCAAAAAGGGCAGCCAGCCCAAAGGTTCCCCCTCCATCAGGAATCCATTCCTGAATTAATGGAAAAGGATATCGTTTATGGACGCTTTGATAAGAGGAGAGGAGATCCTCCCTTTTCTTCACATAGACAATGCCAAAGGATCCGGAGCTGATTCTTGGTTTGATGACCGCTGGGATAGGGAATTCCTCGAGGAAATGGTTAAGGTCCTGTGCCACGCGGGGTTCAGGAGCGGGGGGAGAATAGAATGTCTTTGGCGTTGGGATCCCGTGGGCTTCCGCAAATTGCATGAGATTCCCCTTATCCCTGACAAATTCAATTTTTTCAAGATCAGGAATAAGAAGATAAGTATATTGGGAGATTTCTGACTGGTGTCGTGCCAATAGAAGAAGCGTCTCCTCTTCCATCGGGAAGAGGCAATCATAGTGGTTTCCTTTAATCTCTTTTAGAAGAAATTCGATAAATTGATTGGGGGATTGCCGTGGTGAAGGATAGACGAGACGCCTGGCGCAATATTTCGAAAAGAAGGAGGTATTGAGAAATGTCCGCTCTCCCACTGTGACTTGAACCCCTTTTTGGCCAAGGGATCGAACCACAGCCAATGTTTTTCTAAAGTGCCCATCCGTGACCAGAACATGCATCATCATATTGCGGAATGTGGATTGCGGATTGCGGAGTTTAAGCTTTTAATTCTTCTATTTCTTCATTCCGAATTCCGCATTCCGAAATCCGAAATCAAATCAATCCTTCATCGGCGAGGCTTCGATAACTCTCCCCTGCCAGGATGATATGATCAAAAACCTTGATCCCAAGAAGCCGGCCCGCCTCCACCAATTGTTTGGTGATTCGAAGATCCTCTTCACTGGGGCTTGGATTTCCACTCGGGTGATTGTGAATCAAAATGATTCCGGCCGCAGGCTCTAAGAGAGCCTCGCGGAAGACATCCCTGGGATGGACAATGCTTGCCTCGAGTGTCCCTTCTGAGATCGTTACTTCCTTAATCAAACGATTCGCCCGGTTAAGAAGAAGGACTTTAAAAACCTCTTTTCTCAAATCTCTCATCAGAGGGAGATAGTGGTTGGCCACATCCGAAGATTGTTTAAAAGAAGCCTTGGCCATATTTTTCTGGGATTGAATCCTTCTCACCAACTCAAAGGCGGCAGAGAGGGTAGCGGCTTTGGCAGATCCAATGCCCTTGACTTTCATCAACTCCGAAGGGGAGCGAGAGAAGAGTTTTTGAAGAGATTCGTATTGATC
>CAZEKS010000316.1:0-3537 GCA_964512795.1 uncultured Syntrophaceae bacterium | reverse complement strand
AAGCTCGAAAGAATTAATAGACCTTCGGGGTCAGGTATCGGTAATTCGGGAATAATGCAAGCTCTAAACAAGCAGTTAGACTCCCGGAGCAATTAATGATCATAAAGAAGATGGATTCAAAGCAGGAAGAAATAGCTGAACTGACAGCATTGCTGAAAGGTAAGCTGATTCCTTACCAGCGGTCTTTGATTGAAAGGGAACTGAAGGCAATAAGGAGTGGGAGTTTCCGGTGAGAAGAAGAGGACTCCGGTGTCAGGTCCCAACAGGCTATTGCTCAAAACTCGCTTTGATCACACATGAGGGCCAAGAAATATTTTTGGGATTTTAAAAAAATTGAGAGCTTTCTCTTAATGAGAGATTCACGGACTCTTTTAGAAATGTCACCTTAAGGATCCATTCCGATCCTGACCGGCATGTTTTTATCCGCAGACCACTCGACCCAGGATCCCCGGTAGAGACGGACACGGGAAAATCCGAGCACATATTTCAGGGTGAAATAGAGGTGGCTCGCTTCCCTCCCTGTCCGGCAATGAACGATGACCTCTTTGTCCTTTGTCACCCCGGATTCTGCAAAGAGTTTCTCCAGACCTTCTCTTTTTTTCCAAACTTTAACCTCTTCACCCTCTAAGGTCGTTTCCCAAAATACATTCTTTGCTCCCGGGATATGGCCTCTCCGGATTTCTTCGCCCTCTTCACCGCTATATTGTTTTGGGGGGCGAGCGTCCACAATCACAACATTTTTTGCTGTGAGCCTATCGAGAACCCATTTTTTCTCAGCTAACGTTTCACGAATTGCTTTCCCAAAAAATTTGTTGGGGGAAAGCGATGGATACTCTTGAATGGCAGGGAGTTTTTCAGACATCCATTTCTCCCAGCCTCCATTCAGGATCCCCACTTTTTTGTGGCCCAGGTAGTCCAAAGTCCAGGCGAGGAACGTAGCATTGGGATTTGACTGTTCAGAGTAAAGAATGACCCACATATGATTGGAAAGGCTTAAACTGTTTCCTAATAATCTTTCTAAACAGATCCGATCGGGAGCCTGAGCGGGGATGCCCTTTTCTGGAATACGGAGATTTTCAAAATGGAGGTAGACGGCGTTCGGGATATGGCCTTTGAGATAATCAAGGAGCGACGTTCTCATATCAATGATACGCACCGAAGGATGGCTGGTCAGGTTCAGTAATTCTCGTGTTTCTATAAGCCTGGGATGGTCAAAATTTTTCAAGGGTGAGGGTTTGGCAGAGAGGAGGCCCGGAAGAAATAGAGCCATGGAGATCAGGATTCCTCCTATCAGGATGTGTGATCTTCGTTTCTCCATACTGACCTCCCGAAGCTTTTTTAACCTGAGAGATTTCCTCTCTTCTTCTCCAACGCTTTTCCGTAGAGTTGAAGGTAAGCCTCCGCCGATCTTTCCCAAGAAAAGTCCGCGGTCATGGCATTTCGGAGGAGTTGTCTCCAATGCTCAGGTTGAGAATAATAATGGATGGCCACCTTAATAGTGTTGAGGAGTTCCTTGGCGTCATAACGGGTAAATTTAAAGCCATTCCCTTTTTTTGTGGCAGGATCGTAGTGGATGATGGTGTCATCCAGTCCTCCGGTGGCACGAACCACGGGAATCGTCCCATATTTCAGGCTATAGATTTGATTGAGACCACACGGCTCATATTTCGATGGCATGAGAAAGAAATCTGCCCCGGCTTCGATTTTATGAGCCAATCGGTCATCATAGGCGATTCGGATCCCTGCTTTTTGAGGATATTTGTGAGCGACTTGGGTAAAGAGATCGTGATATTTCTGCTCCCCTGTTCCCAGAAGAACGAATCCGATGTCGAAGGCGAAAAGTCCCTCTAAAATTTCCATCAGAAGGTCGAATCCCTTTTGATCGGCCAAACGAGAGATCATTCCTAAAAGAGGAATGTTCTCGAGTGAAGACGGGAGATGGAATTCCTTTAGAAGGTCCTTTTTGCATTCCCTCTTTCCGGAGATTTTTTCCGAGTCGTATCGGGCGATCAGATGAGGGTCACGAGAAGGGTCCCAATCCTCATAGTCCACCCCGTTAAGGATTCCGGAAAGGCTTTCCCTTCTCTTTCTCAAAATGCCTTCCAAGCCGTAGCCGTATTCAGGGCTCTGGATCTCTTCGCTATATTTTTTGCTCACGGTATTGATCGCATCGGCATAAACAATTCCAGCCTTCATGAAGTTGATCCTCTCCCAAAATTCGATTCCCTCTGGATTGTACATCTCCGAGGGGAGGCCGGTGAGCCAGAATTTTTCCTTCTTGAATATTCCCTGATAGGCAATGTTGTGAATGGTGAAGACTGCCGCGGTGCTGGAAAAAAGAGGGTCGTTCTGGTAGATCGATTTGAGATAGGCCGGGATCAATCCGGTTTGCCATTCATGATGGTGGATGATGTCGGGGGAGAACCCCATGCGCTGACAAAAGATGAGGATGGCTTTGGAGAAGAAGATGAAGCGCTCCGCATTGTCAAAGTAATCGCCTTTGGATGTGCTGTAGAGATATTCCCTGTCAAAGAATTCTTCCCGACCGATGAAATAGACCGGGATGTCCTGGCCCAGATGGCCGAGATAGATATCCGCTTTGAGCTTCTCATCCCCGATGGGAACTTCAATCTCCTCGCCCAAATATTGATGGGGAAGCCCGGACTCCTTCACCATTCGGTAATAGGGAATGAATAACTTTATCTCACATCCCAATGCGTGGAGGGATTTAGGAAGGGCTCCTGCCACATCTGCCAACCCCCCTGTCTTAGCAAAAGGGACAGCCTCAGGCGTCGCAAAGAGAATCTGTAGGGGTTTATTCATTGAAGCCTCAATGTTAATACCGAATACGAAATGTCACGGCAATGCCAAAGATCAAATTTCAAAGTTCAAATGAATGTCAAATGTCAAACCTAAACTTTACAATTACCTAAAAAAGACATTTCCAAATCCCCCCAACCCCCCCTTTACTAAAGGGGGGGTTGGGGGGATTTATTTGCCATTGGTTTGTCTCCGCCAGGCAGAAATCTTGGATTTTACGGTCTTCATTTGACATTTGGATTTTGACATTTGGAATTGGATTCGCTTTGACCTTTGTCTCCCCAGATCAGGACGCGGTGCGGAAACGGGATTTGAATCCCTTTTTCATCAAATCGAATTTTAATCCTCCTCCGCAATTCCCTTCCCACCTCCCACTGTCTTAAGGGGACTGTTTTCACCGCCACCCGAATGACCAATTGGGACTCTCCGAATCGCTCCACTCCGAAGATTTGCAAGGGTTCGAGGATGGCACTTTTCCAGAGTTCTTCAGCTGCCAATTCCTTCCCAATTTCTTCAAGGAGATGGATGACCTGATCCACATCTTCACGGTATGAAATGCCGATATCCAGAACCGATCTTGCCCATTCTTTAGAGAGGTTGCTTACAATCTTGATTTCACCGTTGGGAATGGTATGAACTTTTCCCTCTAAGTCTCTCAGAACCGTTCTTCTCAAACTCACGGATTCGACAAGACCCGATACCCCTGCTGCCTCGATC
>CAZEKS010000315.1:0-3539 GCA_964512795.1 uncultured Syntrophaceae bacterium | reverse complement strand
AAAATTGAGGATACTAATCTGCTGGGCATCTGGGGAACATTGTTAATTTCTTACACTTATTTTGCTTTTCAGAAATCTCATCCCCGCCTCACCTTTCAATTGTTCCGGGGTCCGTTCCCAGTCAAACCCCACCCTATATCGCAAGGAGCATGATGCATGGATCAAAGAACCTGCCTTCGCCGATTTTGAAATAGGAACATCCCATTTATCAGGTCGAGTATGGCAAAATACTTTCCAAACAAAAACAAGTAAGGTTTTTTATTTTTCTACAGCGTTCACATATCCAGAGTTTATTCAGTCCGTATTTGGAAGTCAACGACTTTTTTACGCAAAGCGCCTTTAAGAAAATGACGTGACCGTAAATATAACTGATGGGGAGATGGGGTGATGGGAGGATAGGGAGACATAAAACCAGATATGGAGACATTCAAAAAATTGACAGGGAGAGGGCGAGACAAGGAGACGCGGTGATATTTAAAAGATAGATAAGGAGACTAATAATAATTGATAACGAGATAAGGTGATAGGGAAAGGAAAAAATTGCCATCCTGGAGAAAGCCGATTGGGTCAAGGGTCCAGGAGCCAGTTGGCTGGGATTGCCGAGAGCGAAGGTTGGGGAGAGTCTTGACATGAGCGGCCCCCCGGATCGAATGGTACCTCATACCCGGAGATCGTTCACCATGCGAAGCCCAGTTATGGAAACGCTATTTCAAAATGTCTTCTCGTTATGTTTTCCGTTATATTTCCGTGAGGTCTCGGCAGAGACCGGACCAGGCTCGACCAGCCGTTCTTTCAGCTTAAGCCAAAGAGGATCCCTTTCGAGGAGATGGCGTGTCTTTTGGCGCTTTTCTTCCCACGAGAGTTCCCGGTCATCCTCGTCAATCTCCGTTCGCCTTTTACGCATCCAGGTCACTGCATCAAAGTTCTTTTTCAATGGACAACACCTCCTTCGGTGTCCGGATTTCAATTAACCCATAGCCCTGCTCCAAATTCACGGCATTAAACAACCGTATTCTGCCAAGATTGACAATATGTTTGAAATTCCAACTGACCAGAACATCAACGCGACTGATCGTTGCTAAAGCTACATGGAGAGCATCTGATCGGCTGCCAAAGCCTACTATTCCGTGGGTCAGATACGCCTCTGCAAGGGCATCTGCCTCCGCTGTATCTGCAAGAACGACCTGGTGCCCTTCAGGGATCTCTAAAATGCGATCGCGGACGCTCTCAGGGGCTCCTTGAAGTTCGCGCAACGTATGCTCCGAAAGAACCTGGATGTAATCGCCCCTGACAAATAGCTGCCACAATGCAAGGGTAGCCTCGGCAAATTCCGAGTCTTCACAACCACCAATAACGGAGGCATCAACATAAATATATAGCTTTTTCATTTCAATTTCCCTTTAACATGCCTCATGAGGGCTGGCCGGCTCCTGCATCCTCCTTCTCTCAATCTTAAAGGACCGTGTCCCATCGATAAGCTACAAAGCCCCCTTGGAGTTAACCTATTTATACCAAAAATTTGTTTTTATAGCAATTTCCGGATGGGGTGATGGGGAGACATTCAAAAAAGTGATAGGGAGAGGGCGAGACAAGGAGACGCCACTTCATGCATCAAAAGATTTTTATTGACAAGAGAGCCTTTTTTAGATATGGAGAAATCGGTTAGAGACCACATTAATTAATCAGAATTTAGCTTTCCTCAAAAACCTTTAAAACCTGAGAAATGAGGTGATAACTTCCGCAGCTTCCGATCATTTTTCAAGCTCATTGGTGTAGAAGTCTCATTTCCTCAACTATTTTAAGAAGGAGGGACCTATGATGAATGAGAAAAAGAAGGAAGAAGTTCGCGGAACTTTTGAGTTTCTCAAGGACTGGGGTGATGGACTCACCCGCTGGACAGAACGTTGAATCCCCGATGCCTTGGTGATCGTCATCGTTTTGAGCATTGTGACTTATATCTTAACCCTCATCTGGGGATTTAAGCCAGAAGTTGGCCTTGAATCCCGAGCTTATCAATCAGTTCAAGCGTGGGGGAAAGGATTCTGGGAATTACTCGCCTTTGCCATGCAAATGTGTTTGATCATGATGACCGGATACATCCTGGCTTGTTCCCCTCCAGTTCGATGGTTAATGAATGGGATATCTGGATGGTCCAATCCTGAAAAGCCCTGGCAGGCTATTCTCATTATGTCTCTCTTCTCCATGATTATGGCCTGGCTCAATTGGGGATTGAGTCTGATTGCAAGCGCTATGTTGGCTCTCTTCATTGTGAGACGAAATCCAAAGGTGGACTACCGCCTCTTGGTGGCAGCGGCCTACCTTGGACTCGGTTGCACCTGGCATGCTGGTCTATCCGGCTCAGCCACATTGCTTGTAGCCACCCCGGATAATTTCTTGATCAAAGGGAAATTTCTGGATGCAACCATTCCTGTTGCCAATACCATCTTTCACCCCTTCAATATTATCCTCACCCTCATCATCGTCGTCGCGGTCACCATTCTGATGGCATTGATGCATCCGAGACCGGAGAAGGCCTTTGTCGTGAAGCCTGAGTTGATGGATCAACTCAAACTTTATGCCGCCCCTCCAAAACCTTCAAAATGGGGAAGCCCTTCAGACTGGATGAACTGGTGGCCTGGATTTAATATCATCGTCTTCATCGGAGGACTGATCTGGTTAATCTGGCACTTCTCAACCAAAGGCGTGGACCTGAACCTCAATGTGGTCAATTTTGCCATGCTCATGCTGGGTATTCTCTTCCATTGGAGGCCCTGGTCTTTCTTGAAAGCCACAGAGGATGCAGGAAAGGCGGTCTGGGGAATCGTTATTCAGTTCCCCTTCTATGCAGGAATTCTCGGGCTTTTCAAATTCACCCTTCTTTCTACAGTATTCACAAATGCTTTTGTAGCGATCTCAAACCCACAAACCTTCCCGCTTTTCGTCTACTGGTACGGAGGAATTCTCAACTATCTCATCCCCTCTGGCGGTGGGGAGTGGGCAGTGGTCGCGCCTTACGTTGTTCCTGCTGCAAAAGAATTGGGCATTGGAATGGGAACGACGGTCGTCACTTTTGCCTGGGCGGATATGATGACTGATATGATCCAGCCTTTCTGGGCGATTGCGATGTTGGCTGTTGCGAAGTTAAACTTTAGGGACATCATGGGATGGTTACTCATGGTCTTCTTTGTCTGCTTCATTATCACATCACTGGCTTTCCTCTTCTTCATCCCCAACTGGTAATAGAAAAGGGCCTGCCTCCCTGCGTGAAGACAGGCCCTTTTTGTTCTATTAATATCATCCTCCTGCTTTATAGGACTGGGGACAAAACACTTTCATAGAAATGACATCACCCGGCATGCAAATAGTTCCTTAAGCTCTGTTTACCCTTTGTTTAAAAAGAGAAGAATTTGCCTATTTCTGATGATTGGGTGCAAAGTTGTCAGAAAAACCTCTTGACATATCATTCCTAATTTCTTATCATAAATGTTAAGAAATATGGAACAATCAATTGCCGAACAAAAGGCCCGTGAATTAAAGAT
>CAZEKS010000314.1:0-3548 GCA_964512795.1 uncultured Syntrophaceae bacterium | reverse complement strand
CCTTTTTTAATAAAATTGGCAACTTTTTTCTCATCTTCGATGACTAAAATTCTCATTTCTATTCCTTATCTGGTTGTTTACCAAGCATTCCAGTATTCCATTATTCCGGTTTTGTTTGCCCAACATTCCGGCATTCTATTAACTTGCTAACATTATAAAGACAATTAAAAAAAATTCAATAGCCAAATTTTTACGAGACCTTGACACTTCGCCCTAACTTTGTTAGCATTCCCTAAATTTTTCGTGACGGGCTCGTCAACCTCTAATCCTGCACTTTGCTGGAAAAATCGTTAATCCCCCTAACCCCCCTTTAGAAAAGGGGGGTTAGGGGGGATTTGAAACTTATTTTCTAACTAACCGTGAGGCGAAACTATTATTTTCGGCATAAAGGAGAAAGTCATTGTTGAAATTGGCAGGGATTCAGATATCCTGTTGTGAAGAGAAAGAGCGAAATGTTGAAAAAGCGATTAAACTCACTCAAATCGCTATTGAAAAAGGCGCCAACCTCATCTGTTTCCAAGAATTATTCACGACCCATTGGTTTCCAAGAGAAATGAACAAACGCTATTTTTCTCTGGCGGAAAAAATGGATGGGTTTACCATCTCGAGAATGCAAAAGTTGGCTGGAGAAAACGGGGTCGTTTTGATTTGTCCTATTTTTGAAGTCGATGAAGACTCTTTTTATAACTCAGCGATCGTCATCGATGCGAATGGAGAGATTTTGGGAAGTTACAGAAAAATTCATGTTCCTCAAATTCCTCTTTGGGAAGAAAGGTATTATTTTTCATCTGGAAACCATGGGTTTCCTGTTTTTAAAACTAAGTTTGCGCCCATCGGTATCCAGATCTGTTGGGACAATTTTTTTCCAGAGGGATCAAGAATATTAGCTTTAAAAGGAGCCAAGATTCTTTTTTCTCCCACTGCCGCTGCTTTTGCTTCACAAAGAAAATGGGAAACGGTGATCTCGAGCAATGCAATTGCAAATGGGGTTTACATTTTCAGAGTAAACCGGGTAGGGAGCGAGGAGAAACAAGATTTTTATGGAAGGTCCTTTTGTATCTCCCCAGAGGGAGAATTACTGGATAAACCGACAGGAATGAAAGATAGTATTACTTTGATCGAAATTGATCTGAAAAATATTGACAAGGTGAGAAAGGAATGGCCTTTTTTTAAGGACAGGAGACCTGACAGCTACAAAGAGATACTCCATGGCTTAGTGGAGCATAGCGCAGAGCAAAGCGTAAAAGATTGGAATAATGGAATGATGGAATGATGGAATAAAAAAGATGGAATAATGGAACATTGGGAAAAAACCAAGAAGAAAAATGGAACAAACCAATGTTGTATTGGGTTCAATGCCCTTCACCCATTATTCCAATATTCCAACATTCTAGTGTAGTGAATCTAACGCTTCTTTACATTAATTTCCTATGCCGTCATTCCCGCGAAGGCGGGAATCCAGCCCAAAAACACTGGATTCCCCCGTATCAAGCACGGGGCAGGCTAAGCAAGCCCGGAATGACAAATAAAGGAAAGAGATTTCTGAATCACTACACTAGCCTTTGATTCCAATTTTACCGACACGAATCACGCCTGCTTGTCCTGACTCCGCCGAAGCGGCTTCGCGCAGGCAGGCGAAACGTCGGCACTTCGGCGTGCAGGCACGGATACGGTCACGGTGTTTTGAAAGGAAGAGGAGATCGTGGAGAAGAAAAAGTTTATTAAAGAATATGTAGAGCCCATTGTCATTGCCATACTGATCGCTCTTTTCATTCGGGCTTTTATCGTCCAGGCCTTTAAAATTCCATCGAGTTCTATGGAAGAGACGTTGCTTATCGGAGACCATATTCTCGTCAATAAATTCATTTATGGGATAAGAATTCCTTATACGAATATCAAGTTTTTTCAATATAAGAAACCGAAAAGAGGCGATATTATCGTTTTCATTTTTCCGAAAGACCGATCGAAGGATTATATCAAAAGGGTCATTGCAACGGAAGGGGAAAAAGTGGAGATCATCCGTAATAAAATTTATATCAATGACAAATTGATTGATGACCCATGGGGTCAATTTAAAATGCCAAGAGGCTCGATGGAGGACTATGGTCCAGTAAAAATACCTGAAGGCTCTCTCTTTGTTATGGGAGATAACCGTGACAATAGTCAGGATAGTCGTTTTTGGGGTTTTGTCAGTATTAACAATGATGTGATAGGAAACGCATTCATTATTTATTATTCAGGTCCGAATTTTTTGGAAATATGGAAAATATGGAGATGGGGTGAAATTAGGTGGGGAAGATTAGGTAAGCTGATTCATTAGATCCGGAAGACGTTCTCATTGGCCCACCGAATATCTTTTTTGATCTGTTCAATAAGGAGGGAGGGAGATTCAAATCGGACTTCATCTCGAATTCTCTTTTTGAAATGAACCTCGATTTCCTCTCCATAAATTTCCTGGTTGAAATTCAAAATATGCACCTCCAATGAAAATTGTTCCTCCCTTTTGCCTATTTGAGGAGAAAAAGTGGGATTTAAGCCGACATTGGCAAGACCATTGAATTGCTGTTGATGCCATACCACCTCCACAGCATAGACCCCGGTTTTTGGATAAAGTTCATCCGAAATTTCCAAATTGGCTGTGGGAAAACCTAACGTTTTGCCTCTTTTTGCCCCTTCCACCACTTTTCCAATGATGGGATAATATCTTCCCAATAATCTCGAGGCCACTTCAACCTCTCCCCCTTGAATGAGATCTCTTATCTTTGAGCTACTAACGATAGTTTGGCCAACCTTCAATGGTTCCACAACCTCCACTTCAAAATCAAAAACCTTTCCCGCCTCTTTAAGGGTTTGAGCGTCTCCTCTTTGTCCCTTACCGAAATGATAATTATATCCGATGATGACTTTCTTCACTTTCACTTTTTCCACCAAAATGCTTTTGATAAATTCAGGAGGAGAGATCTCTGAAAATGCTAATGAAAACTCAATACAGAGTACAATCTCGATCCCCGATCTCTCAATCAACATCATTTTCTTCCTGAAAGGCGTGAGCAAAGGTAAGAACTTTTCAGGGGCAAGCACTTTGAGGGGGTGGGGTTCGAAGGTGATGACCACTCCCTCTCCATGGATATTCGATGCTTCTTCCCTTACCCTTTCGAAGATTTTTTGGTGCCCCAAATGGACCCCATCGAAGTTTCCCAATGTAACGACAGGGTTAATAAGAGATCTCGTTAAATGATCAATCCCGAATATAATTTCCATATGATTATTCAGAGGATTGGAATACTGGAATATTGGAATAATGAGTAAAACCCACAAAATCCAAAATTTCAACTCCTCATTATTTCATCTCTCCATCTTTCTTATTTCCAGTTATTCCAGCTTTTTTTCTTTTTCCAATATTCCATCATTCCATTATTCCAGCCAAAATGCTTGACTTTTCACACCAAAATATAAAATAATAGGTTGTGATTTTCAATTTAGTTTGACGAAAATGCCGAAGTGGCGGAATTGGTAGACGCGCTAGATTCAGGGTCTAGTGGGGAGTA
>CAZEKS010000313.1:0-3552 GCA_964512795.1 uncultured Syntrophaceae bacterium | reverse complement strand
TCTGATCTATGGTGTGGACAACGAAACGCTACATGGCAATGTGGCAAAGGAATTGGAAAGGTTAGACTTCACATTATCTGTGGTTGAAACCTTAACAGGAGGAATCATCTCTCAGAAATTGACGAGTACGGATAGTAACTCTTTTATTCAAGGGGTAGTTCTCCCATCCGAAAATTCGCAAAGACAGTTTCTTTATCTCTCTTTGGAGGAATTCAATTCTCTCAAAGAGGATTCAAGAAGGCTTACTGATTCATTCGCCCAACAATCTCGGAATGAGTTTAAAACGGATTTCGGGCTTGCCATATTTGGGAAAATAGCGGAGAAACAAGGGGAGGGAGAATATCGAATAGAAACCTATTATTCCCTTTCAACTTCTGGAGGAATAGAAAACCAAGAATACTCAATGGGCGGTGAACTCTGGATGGTCCGGGAAAGGGCTTCCATCATTGCCCTCAATATGTTGAGAAAGCATCTCTTGAAAATATAGAATAATTACCTCCCCATTGATGGGAAGGCCAAATTTTTCCCCTCCCCTTTGATGGGGGAGGGTGTGGGTGGGGGTGGATAGGATGGTAAAAAAAACCATTCAATGCCCAAAATGCAAAAATGAGATCGAGGTTTACCAAAATCCTATTCCTACAATTGATATTATCATCGAGATCGAATCAAATGGAATTGTGCTGATCAAGCGGAAGAATCCACCTTATGGCTGGGCAATTCCAGGAGGTTTTGTAGACTACGGAGAATCTTTGGAAGAAGCAGCTGTCAGGGAAGCAAAAGAGGAAACCAATTTGGATGTTAAATTAATCAAACAATTTCATACCTATTCAGATCCAATAAGAGATCCAAGACATCACAGCATTTCAACAGTTTATATAGCAAAAGCTAAAGGAATACCTCAAGCTGAAGATGATGCGCTTCAAATTGGAATCTTTACTGAATCGAATCTGCCAGAAGAGATCGCCTTTGACCACCGCTCCATACTAAAGGATTATTTTAAACGAGTTTCTTGAGTGCTTCTTCAATCCGGTCCAATCCTCCCTTGATGTTTTCCATTGAGGTGGCAAAGGAAAGCCTCTCAAAGGGATCGGCTCCGAATTCAACTCCTGGGACAACCGCCACCTTAGCCACATCTAAGAAATAATCAGCCAGGTGTGTTGAATTTTCAATTTTCTTCCCTTGGTAAGACTTCCCATAATAGGACGAAAAATTTGGAAAAACATAGAAGGCACCCATCGGCTTATAACAAGAGACTCCGGTGATCTTGTTTAAACGATCTACGATGTAATTTCGTCTTTGCCCAAAGGCATTGACCATCTTCCTAACCTCATCCTGAGGGCCAATGAGGGCCTCTACAGAGGCCTTCTGGGCAATGGAGGTGGGATTAGAGGTGCTTTGGCTCTGAATGTTGTTCATGGCTGAAATAATCTCTTCGGATCCTGCGGTATAACCAATTCGCCAGCCTGTCATGGCATAGGTTTTGGCGACTCCGTGGACAATGATCGTTCTTGTCTTCATCTCCTCGCCCAGAGAAGCAATGCTTGTAAATTCGAAACCATCATAGACAATCTTTTCATAGATCTCATCCGAGATGACGAAAAAGTTTTTTGAAATCGCAATCTCTGCAATTTTTTCCAATTCCTTTTTGGTATAAGCGCTTCCCGTGGGATTGGACGGGCTGTTGATGATCAAGGCTTTGGTCTTTGGGGTAATAGTCTTTTTCAAATCCCTTGGTGTTATCTTAAACTCGTTCTTTTCTGTTGTTTCGGCAATCACTGGCGATCCCCCAGCTAGGGACACCATAGGAGGATAGGAGACCCAGTAGGGAGCAGGGACGATCACTTCATCCCCCTGATCGAAAATAGCCTGGGCCAGATTATAAAAGGAATGTTTGCCCCCACATGAAACTAAAACTTCAGACCTTTTATAGGATAAGCCGCTATCTCTCTGGAATTTCTTGATGATCGCGTCTTTTAATTCATCAATACCTCCAACAGGAGTATATTTGGTAAAACCTTCATCAAGGGCTTTCTTTGCCGCCTGTTTGATGTTTTCGGGGGTATCAAAATCTGGCTCGCCCGCGCCAAAACTGATGACATGGATACCCTGAGCCTGCATCGACTTTGCTTTGGCATTGATGGCAAGGGTAGGGGAAGGTTTTAAACTTTTTGCTCGATTAGAAAGAACAGTCATGTCTATACCTCCTTGAATAGGATCTCCGAAATTTTATTAATCCTCTCCACGCCTTTCACCTCTTGAGGCATAAGAGGGAGCTCTATCAATCCAATCCTTTGAGAATATTGATTCTTCAATATCTGAATGTAGTTCTGCTGCATTTCCTTTCTAATTTTATGAAAATTGCAGTCTGCCTCTTGAATGATATAGTTAACAATTAAATGGTTCACCTTGAGTTGATATTCATCAAAATCTTTGATGATCCTCTCCGTCTGTCGCACGCCGAGAGCCTCAGGTATGGTCACAATGATGAAGTCAGATTTTTGAGGATCCCGAATAAAATTGACCACTTTTTCTGCCAAATCCTCCCATCCGCTAATAATTTCTAATAGAGATCTCTTACCCCTTTTTAATTTCACACTTTCCTTTAGCTTTTCAAAATAACTATACAGATTCATATAGAATTTTGTAGCTGCTTCAAGATGTTTAAGAAATATCTGAGGAAGATGAAGAAGCCTCAAGGTATGGCCGGCAGGGGCTGTATCCCAAACGACTAAATCATATTGCGCACCCTCGACCAACTCTAAAATGTAACTGAGCATGTATTCCTCTTCAATACCTGGCGCCCCGCCAATGTAATCAACAAAGTCATAATCGAGTGAGGTAAAGGATGAAACGACTTCATAGATTTCCGGCCCAAATCGTTCTTTCCATTTTTTCAAGACCACATCAGAACTGATCTCAATTCCATATAGGTCTTTTGTATTCTTAATAGGGGTTTCTCGATCGCCGATTTCCATCTCAAAAATGTCTGAAAGGGAAGGGGTGGGGTCACTTGAAATGATCAAAGTCCTTTTTCCCTGAAGGGAAAAATGGAGGGCAATTGCGGAGGCGCAGGTAGTCTTTCCCACCCCCCCTTTTCCTCCGATCATAATTAAGCGCTTTGGTTCCCTATCCAAGCGTTTTAATGAAGTGTTCATGACAACCTTTAAAGGCATTGATTTTAAAGATATTACACTTTATAATAAATCGCCTATTTGGTCAAGATATTAGATTGAGAGAGCTTTGAAAAACTGCTTTGAGCTTTCTTGATTACACCGATTTCGAGGATGATTACACGGATTTTTGAATTTCCAATGTATTTCTTATCTGTGTAATCGTTCCATAATCTATCTAATCAGAGAGTTGGGACTTTTTTAGAAATCTCACACTTATGGAGGGAGTTTTGGCAACAGGAATGATTGAAATCGATTCGGAATTATGTAAAGAATGTAAATTATGTATTTCTTTCTGCCCCCATCGATTGATCGAATCTTCTGATAGAATGAATCAAAAGGGATACTACCCCGCCATTTTTATTGAAAAGCATTTGAAAAA
>CAZEKS010000312.1:0-3555 GCA_964512795.1 uncultured Syntrophaceae bacterium | reverse complement strand
TTTGATGCCCCGCTCGGTTTCGAGTCGCAACGACTGGAATTTCTAACGGGGTTCATTACTTCCCTCCCTTTCGATAACTGTCCAGAAAAGCGCTTACTTCATCTAAGACTTTTTTAGAGAAAGTATGTCCACCGATATGGCTCATTGCTTTATTCGATAGGCTCTTGTATTCATCGATTTGGTCCTTGGACGGGGTGATGATCTTGACCCCGTTTCTGACCATCACCTTAACGGCGTCTCGGTTTTCGTTGCGAGTGATGATCTTCAATCGATCCAGATGTTTTTGAAAATCTTCCAAAATGAAATTCTGGTTGTTTTGAGGGATTTGTTTAAAAATGTCTTTTTTTACTACGACCCCGCCTGCCAAATAAACCAAAGGGACATCGGTGAGATATTTGATCTTCGTGAACCACTGGAAAGAGATGGCTCCGGTCGGAGGGGTATAGACCACATCCACCAGTCCGGTTTGGAGACCCACCAGTACATCGGGCACAGTGAGTGGGATGGCCTTTACCCCCGCTTCATCGAAAATGGCTTTGGACATCGGCGATTCCTCCCAGATCCATACTTTCGCTTTTTTAAGATCCGCCACACTTGCAATGGGCACCGTAGACATCAGGTAGACAAATCCTGCCTCTGACCAACCCAAAAGGACATATCCATTGTCCTCGAGACCCTTTTGGAAAGAAGAATCCATTTTTTTCAAAACGGTATCGACCTCTTCATAGGTTTGAAAAAGGAAAGGGACCTGGAGAACGTCCATCTCTTTAAAGAGTGTCGAGAGTCCGGCGGAAGTAAGAGCGACGCCTTGAAGTTGACCGATCTTAAGCTTTCGGAGCATGTCCATCTCATCGCCCAATACCCCGCCGGGATAGATCTTAAACTGGACCTTATTTTCTGTCCTTTTCATCACTTCTGTGTTCAGGACATTGAAGGTCTTCATCCAGGAGCTTCCTTCTGGGGCAAGGGTGGCTATTTTGATGACCAAACTCTTCTCCGCGCCACCGGCGGATAGGACGAGCATGAGAGGAACCAATAAACTGAGTCCTAAAATTTTGATGGCATACTTTCTGCCCATAATTTCTCTCCTATTCAAAATATTCTTCCACATGGTTGAGCAATTCTTTCGCCTGTCTTTTGGCGACGGTGTTGAGGAGGACTAAGTCAGGAAAGGTGTCAGCAGGAGTCTCCAAAACTTTCTGAAGGGTGGAGATGAAGAGGTTTTTGTCCATCATATTTCGGGCGTAATAGTTTGCATAATAGACATAGGCCATTAAAAATTTCCCTTGCCCAAGATCCAGAGCCTTCAGAAAATGTCGTTGAGCTTTTTTGAGATCTCCGCCGGCTATTTTCGGCCTGGAGGCCAACCATATCCCCATGAAGAGATGGGGGCCGCCGTAGTAATATCCTTCATCGAGCTCCAAGACCCTCTTCATCATCCATTCCACCCTTGGAAGCTCAGAAAGGGCTTCGATTGAATCCAAATTCAATCTGATCCAGTTCACCCAGCAGGTGGCAGCCCAGAAAAGATAGGGAACATCTTTTTTCCCAAGACGGTTCAGTCCCTGCGTAAACCCATCGAAAGGTCTTTGAAGAGGATCCTTAAACCCTCTCATTTCAAGAGATCTCAGGGCATACCGTTTTCCCCTTTCATAAAGAAGTTTTGCATACTCCTTATCTTGATCCTCCACAAAGACGGAACCAAAGGAAGAGTAGCTCTGGGCCCCTGCAATGAGTAACCGCTCGTTGTTTGGCCATGCCTCGATCAAGCCGTCAATTAACATGAGATAGGCTGGCATCCCCTCACGGATCACTCTCAGGTCAGTTTGCCTATAAGCAGACTTGCCTACCTCTTCCAATAACATCGCCGTAGCGCCGACGGTCAATTTTTTGTTTGGAAGACAAGCAGAGAGAAGAAAGAGAAGCCATAAAAAGAAGAAAAGCCGGGTTCGATTCTGAAAGCCGTTCATTTATGTTCCTCGCCGCCTTTACCGGAGTATGCCCCACAAGTCCCGCTTTGTAGGCGGGGTCCCTGCCTACCGGCAGGCAGGAAGGGGCATAATATGAATGAAATTTCCTTTTCGGGAAGCCACGCCCTCTGGGTGGAGAGCTTCCAAAAGGCTTAATGGATCTTAGGAAGATTTATATTTCTAAACCAGAAGTATGTCAACCCTGTTGTTAAAAAAAATTGAGGCACCGGTTCAACGCCCGTTTTTCAGGATTTTTATTCTGGTCAAGAGGCTTTTTGATACCACCATAGGGTTAACCTTATTCGCGAAAAATTGCTTTCACCTTGACAAATAGGAGGGCAATCGATAAGAATAAAAAAATCACCTGGAAAGGAGATGAGCGTGCGGAATTATAAGAAACGCGTAGTGATCACCGGAGTGGGGCCTGTCACTCCTGTGGGAATTGGGAAAGAGGCTTACTGGGAGAGTTTGATCAAGGGGAAGTCTTCTTTTCAGCGGATCTCATTTGCAGAGAGAGACATGAGTTCCTACCGGTGTCAGATAGGTGCTCCCATCGAAGGGTTCGAGCTTTCTCAATATGTCAATCCCACAAAACATTCCAAGCGTCTTGGGAGGACCTCACAGTTTGCTATTACTGCAGCGAGGCTTGCCCTGATGGATGCAGGGATTGAAATGGAAGAGAAAAAAGAAGGA
Source organism: uncultured Syntrophaceae bacterium (assembly GCA_964512795.1). Taxonomy (GTDB): domain Bacteria; phylum Desulfobacterota; class BSN033; order BSN033; family UBA1163; genus UBA1163. The sequence continues at coordinate 892 of CAZEKS010000312.1, read as the reverse complement.
AACCCAGACCGTCATCAGCCGACCGGAGAATATCAATTAAAGAAGTTGGATCCCTTTCAAATTGGTGTCATTTTGGGAATCGGCGTGGAGGCGATGGATTTGCTGGAACGCTTTCATGAGCGTTTTTTATCAAGGGGGACCAGAGCCCTCTCTCCTTTTGGCCTTCCCAATATTTACTTGAGCGCCATTACCTCCCATGTCACCGAATATTTTACTCTCCGGGGCACTTCCTACGCTGTCTCGACAGCTTGCGCTTCAGCCACTCATGCCATGATCAATAGTTTCCTTCAGATTCAGGGTGGCGGAGAAGATCTCATGGTTACAGGAGGGGCAGACGCCTGTATTACCCCTTATGTGTTCGGAGGGTTTGATGTGTTAAGGGCGATGTCAACGCGAAATGACGCCCCGAACAAAGCCTCCCGGCCTTTTGACCGTGAGAGAGATGGGTTTGTGATGGGCGAAGGGTCTGGAGTGTTGGTATTTGAGGAGTTAGACCACGCTAAAAAAAGAGGGGCTCACATCTATGGGGAGGTGATCGGATGGGGGATGACGGCTGATGCCTACCATCTCACTGACCCCGATCCCGATGGAATAGCATTGGGCAAGGCCGTCAAGGATGCTCTTGAAATGGCCGGCATCCATCCGGAAGAGATTGATTACATCAATCCTCATGGCACCTCGACGATATTAAATGATAGGGTGGAGACGAAAATGATCAAAGACGTCTTTGGAAAACACGCTTACCACATTCCCATCAGTTCAACCAAATCCATCACCGGCCATATGATGGGAGCGGCAGGAGGGGTAGAGGCCATCTCTGTCCTCCTTGCCATCGAGAAAGGGATCATCCATCCCACCCTCAACTATGAATTTCCAGACCCAGAATGCGACC
>CAZEKS010000311.1:0-3560 GCA_964512795.1 uncultured Syntrophaceae bacterium | reverse complement strand
CAACGAATCCGGGGAGGTTTTTTCGAATGTGCGACTGTTTGCCGGCTTCCATGGGTCGAGGTGAGTTTTGGGCTTCATTGGTACCCGGAATATGTGGAAGCCATTACAGGAAGTCGAATGAATTGGGAAGATTTTTATCAAATCGGGGACCGCATCTATAACCTCATACGGGCTTACTGGAAAAGAGAAATTCCTCAATTCGGTCGAGCATGGGACTATCCACCGGATCGCTGGTTTGAGGAGCCCCTTTCTCAGGGAAAGATGAAAGGGATGAAACTTGATCGGGAGAAATATGATCAAATGCTCTCTTGGTACTATGAACTGAGAGGCTGGGATCAGAATGGAATCCCCACGAAGGAAACCCTTGACCATCTTGGGTTGAAAAAGGTTTCAAAGGAGATGATAGGTTAAGTTGGCTGAGCTCAAGTTCTTGGGCTACCTCGCAGAAGTCGTTGGCGCTCGAACAAAAAATTTGGTTTTAGACAAACCCACGCCATTAAGGAGAATTTTACCTTCGTCCTTTCCTGAAGAGAATGTCATTATTCTCATCGATAAGAAAGTAGGCAATTTTGATAGTTTAATCGAAAATGGGAATTCGATTGTCATCATGCCTATGTTATCGGGAGGGTAGACCTTAGAGTTCCAGAAAAATGTCCCAAGAGGCAGCCGGGTGTATTGGGCCGGACCTCCTAAAGAGCGATATGATCCGCAAGGCCTACCTCGGGATGTAAGAAACCTCCTGCAGCCTGGTTTGCCACAGAGGGCACAGAGAATGATTTTGAGTTAGGAAACAGGCGCAAGGAAATGGCTGAAAAACGTTTATTTTCCACAAACCCCTCCTTTTTTTCTATTAAATTTTAACACAAATCCCTTCGGTTATTGTAAAATGAGGGTGGCGTAGCGGCGAGTAAGGAGCGAGGCTTGCCGCGCCAAAAAACCCCCCCCCTTATTAAAGGGGGGAGCGGGGGGGATTGAAAATGATAAATTCTCCTGACGCAACAGAAAGGTGGTTTTTGCTATGGAACAGAATCATGATGTTGAGGCATTGAAACAAAGGGTGACCGAACTGGAGAGAAGGTTAAAAGAGTATGAGCGAAAAGAGGCTCGGCAGAATCTTCAAGAGGTGACCAAGCGTCTGGAGAAGATTGCCGAGATGGGTGACGACGGTATTATTGTCTTCGACGAAAATTATAAGGTTGAGTTCGCCAACACCGTTGCCTCTGAGCTGACTGGATATCCGAGAGAAAAATTGGTGGGGACCGATTTCCGGCGGATCTTAAGCGAGAGAGATATTGGTTATCTTGACCAGATGCATTCCGAAGTGGGGGTAGATGAGAGCAAACGAGTCTGTACGGAGATGGAGGTCTTAACTGAGAATGGTTTAAAACGGGATGCCGAGGTCTGCATCACGATTGCGAAGAAGGAGAAAGTCGGTGTCCAAACCTATGCCTATTTGAGGGATATTACTGAAAGAAAACGGATGGAAAGGGAGATCCGGGAGGCCACGAAACGTTTTGAGAAGATAGCCGAGATGGGAGAGGATGGGATCATCGTTTTTGACGAAGATTCACGGATTGAATTTGCTAACCAGATGGCCTCTGAGATTATAGGTTTTTCAAAAGACCAGATCCTCGGTCAAGAATTCTTCTCCCTTATCGGCAAACGGGACGAGGAGTTTTTAGAGGAAATGGTCCTGCGGGGAGAAGGCCTGGGTCAAAAGGTCTGTACGGAGATGTCCCTTCACACACCACAGGGCCGGATCAAAGAAACAGAAGTCTGCATCGCCCCAACGCAATCTGAGGATGGCCGAATTAAGACCTATGCCTACGTTCGCGATATTACGGAGAGAAAGAAGTTTGAGAGAGATTTGCGGGAATCCGAAGAGAAATATCGAAACCTCTTCGAAAGGGTGAGGCATGGCCTCTTCATCAGCTCAAAGGAGGGCAAGTTTTTAGACTGTAACCAAGCCATGTTGGGGTTACTGGGATGCGAGGATAAGGAAGAGTTCTTGAAGATCGACATCGTCAAAGATCTCTATGTGAACCCGGAAGATCGGAAAACTTTTATGGCGCTCGTTGAAAAATTAGGATTCGTTAAAGATTTCGAAGTGGAGTTTAAGAAGAAAAATGGCGAGAGGATCACGGTCCTTCTCACCGCCACTGCAAAAAGGGATGAAAAGGAAACGACGATTGGATATGAAGGCCTCAACATCGACATCACCGAGCGGAAGAAAATGGAAAGGGAATTGAAAGAGGCAAACGACTTCTTAATCAATCTAATCGAGAGTTCTGTGGATGGCATCATTGTCACCGATATGAAAGGAGATATCCTCATTTTCAACAAGGGCGCAGAAGACCTCTTAGGCTATAAGGCGGAGGAGGTCGTGGAAAAGATGAATATCCGAAGTATTTATCAGCCCGGGGTGGCAAAAGAGGTGATGGACAAACTGAGAAGTCCTGATTTTGGAGGGGTTGGAAAATTGACCTCCTTCCCCATTTTACATCGAGGAAAAGACGGAGAACTGATCGAAGGGGATCTTTCAGCGTCTATCATCTATGATGAAGAAGGGCATGAGATCGCCAGCGTTGGCATCTTCAAGGACCTCAGGGAGAGATTGGGGATAGAGAAAGAACTCCAGAAGATGCGGGAGGCTCTTCTTCAATCTGAAAAGTTGGCTGCCATGGGAAGGCTTACCTCTCAGATCGCTCATGAATTGAACAACCCCATCTATGGTATTATGAACACCCTGGAGCTTCTCAAGACCGAAATCCCTCCAGAGAGCAAGCGGAGGAGAATTTTAGAATTGTCCCTCTCAGAAATTCAGAGGCTCTCTGAGATGCTCCGGAATATGCTTAGTTTTTCAAAGCCTGAAGAAGAAAAGCGAAGGCCTGTCAAAATAAATGAGCTCATTGAGGGAATCCTGTTGGTAATGGAAAAACAGATGAAAGAATTGAATATTCAGGTGGAGGTATCCTTTGATCCTGACATTCCAAAAATCATGGCCTCCACCAACCAAATGAGACAGGTGATGCTGAATATTCTTAAGAATGCCAAGGAAGCCATGCCAAAGGGAGGCACCCTCTTCGTCAGAACGAGCCAGGAGGATAATAGAGTCTTGATTCATATCCAGGATACAGGAATCGGAATCCCGGAAGAGATCAAGGATAAGATCTTCGAGGCCTTTTTTACCACCAAACAGAAGGTGAAGGGAGTTGGGTTGGGACTCTCGGTCTGTTACGGAATTATAAAAGATCATGGTGGGGAGATCACGGTAGAGAGTGAACCGGCGAAAGGCACTACCTTTACCATCAGTTTACCCATTGAGAGTTGAAATGAAGACATAAAAAACGGTTAAACATTATTGGAACGGTGAATGGAAAATCTATTCTTACGTTGATAGACTTCGAATGGATCGGAATCTTTTGGATATTATTGAGGAAAGGGAAAATTATAATTTAAGGGGTGAACTCGTTCAGATACATATGAGACAGGAGTGAGTTAAAGTAGAGGGGTAGATACCATAGGAAGGAGACTATCCCTCGATGAAAGTTTTTAGCATT
>CAZEKS010000310.1:0-3563 GCA_964512795.1 uncultured Syntrophaceae bacterium | reverse complement strand
GTGCTGATAATATCTGCCTTGCCCACTGCATCTACTTCGGTGATCCTGCCGAGATAGAGCAAGAGATTCGGGAGAAGAGAGAGAGGCGAGGTGGGTGGGGGGACATCATTCCTAAGGCGATCATGATCTCGAAGGGGTAAAGAGATAGGTGACGCATGCATATCAGTGAAATGCTCGTACGAAATGGCAGGATGGATTAGGCTGTCAATCATGTCCAGTTGAATTTCTATCCGGTCTTGACGAAACTTCTCTTAAAGGTTATCAGATTACCTAGAAAATAGAAGTCCATCGTCCAAGGGCAACGGTAATGATGCCCGTATCGATATTCGATTATGTTATTGGTCTTAAGAACTTCACGTAACCCCTCACCTTTAAACCAAACGGGCTTCGTAGCCGTAACCCTAGGCCTAAGAACTTGATCAATTTTCATGGTTCGAGGGTGACGATCCATCATGATGGATTTCTTAAAAAATAGTCTATCCTAAAATCTTAGAGATTTCTCTTGACAAGTTTGAAATAATTTGGTCTCTGCAAAAGAGGAGATAGATCTAGGATCAAAGGAGAAAGTTGATGGAGAAAAAGGATTGCTTTGGTTCACTAAAGGAGACCAGCCTCTATGATGGCCGAACCGTGACCCAATCAAGGCCCGAGTGTCGCAATTGCGACGAGATTCGCGACTGTTTGCGTTATACCAAACAGCTCGCTGATGAGAAGAAGGAAAAAGATGAACTGAGAAAGCAGAATCTGATTACTCAAATCATTGACCACTCTCATGTCCTCTCGAATGAACTGGGTTCCTGCTTGTTAAAGTTTCTGAGTAGAATTTATAGTTCATCGCTCGGAACAGTCCTTTTCAAAAATCTTTTTTTATTTTTTGAAATCCCCCGAAAAGCCCTGTCTTCTAACCTGTCCATTCCAATCTCCCGGACGATGATGGATTTGCTTCGGGGAGAAAAAGACGAAACTGTACCTCCTCCTAATCCCCACCCCCCCCTCCAACCAAGGGGGCACGAAGAAGGATTCACACTCAGGATCATTCTGTTTCAGGGATCTTTCCCCAATCATCCAGAGGCAAATATGGGAATGATCGCCCACGAAGTGGCCCGCGCGTTTGCTTCCGATAATCTTGGAATCAAACAGATTCTTCAGGTCCTTTCCGATTCCGAGGCCAACCAATTAAAAAAATTGGATGTCGAGGATCGAACAAGATGGTTGATTGAGAAATTGGGTTTTCTGGATGAATTCGAAGCCTTAAAAAAAGAATTGGCCACCCCAAAATAAATGAAGCATCAAAGAAATTCCTTATCTTTTAGATGGCTCCCTTCCTTTGGCTATTTCTTTGCTCGAAGAGGCTCCTCTTGCCGATAACCTTGAATCAGGTTGCTTCCTGGAGATGGTGTTTTCTCCTTCTGAAGCAGGTGTACATACCAGCACATTTCTCTCGTCTCTCTCGAAAGCGCACTTTTCTTCGAGAATAGTCCTCAGCTTTTTCCGAGCCCTGTGAAGCCTTACTTTCACATTCTCAATGGTTACTCCTAACGTATCAGCAATTTCCTGTTGGTTGAAATCCATGGTGTCAAAAAGGATGAGAACCACCAGTAGAGGTTCAGGAAGCAGGTGAATATAGCTCTGGACACATTCTCCCATCTGGCGTTGTTCCAATTCTTTTTGAATACCCGGTCCTCCTTGCATTAAAGCCTCTTTAAAATCTTCCGTTTCTTCCTGATCTATTCTTTCTTCTTTACGTGATATCTTCAACTGACGGAAATGGTCTTGGCAGAGATTGTATGCAATACGAAATATCCAGGAAGATAATTTGGAGGGATCTTTTAGGCTTTTTAAATTTGTTTGAATTCTTAAAAACGTTTCCTGGATTAGGTCATCCGCCACCCATTCATCTCTTACAAGGGACAGGATAAACTTTCTAACCCTGACATAGTACTGATCATAGAGATCCCAAAATTCCATTTTTAAACCCTCGGGATGTTTAAAAAGTCTTTTTAGCCTCAGAAAGGTCATTCCTGCAGAAGCAGGAATCCAGTGTTTTCGGCCTTTTCTGGACTCCCGCTTTCGCGGGAGTGACGCGGGGCAGTGTTTTTCAGCATCCTTTGGAGACTACCCGCAGCATGAGCCACTGGTTTGCCTGTCGCAGGGCAGAGCAACCATCTTCTTTTGACCCATCATATCATTTATTCTGTTTCTTATGGCCAGATGGGCTCCTTTCTTGACCTGGCTGGCAAGGTCAACGGCCTCCTGAATTTCCTCAAATTTCAGGCCCACTTCTTTTGCCTTCCCAAAATAATACTCAAAGCAGGGGATACAGTTCGCTGCAGTGGCTGATCCCAAACATATCAAAACTTTTGTCTTCTCGTCCATGGCTTATACCCTCCCTTTTTCAAATTTCTATTATAAGACGGGTATGGCCACTGAAAGGTTACACCTGTTTAAAGGTTACACCTGTTTATATGTAACCCGACCTCTTCGGATTCTGCTTTCATTTATTCTCTTTCTTGCGATCCTCTGCACTCAGTTCCATAACGATGTGTCCCCAGCCACCACATTGCACTCCAACATCAAAGCAACCTGCCCTTCTGAATCGCATCTCGTTAGGCTCAATCCCTGCGTAGAACAGCTCGTTTGACGCAAAAATGAGTTGGGCAACCGAATTCAAAGCATAGATGCAAATTCTCTTTGGACAAAGATGGGTGAGAAGGTTTCCGGCTCCGTCGAAATAAAATTTTTCCCCAACCTTGTGCTGACTATTACATCCCTTGGATTCCACTACTTTGATCACAATGGTCTTATTCATCAGGCCGGGTGATTTGGTTAGGACATCCTCGTTCCTTGGATTTTCTCTGAATTTCTTCATCTCTTCATCATTGTAACCTAAGTGCTGTTGGACAGTTTTCCATGTTCTTTCATCCATTTTCATGTTTGCCTCCTCTCTCAGGATGTCATCCCCTTAGAAGCCCTTTCCATTCAGCCTATCATTTCTTCTCGTCTCATGTGCTCTATTTGAGATCGTATTCCTCAGTTGCCATCTCTCTCATCTTGAATTTCTGGACCTTGTCCAGGGGTGTTGTTGGAAATTCCCTGACGAATTTGATATATCGGGGAAGGTGAGAAACGGGAAGCCTCTCTTTGCAGTATTGACGAGTCTCCTCCTCGGTGGCCTTCGCCCCTTCCTCCAGTTTAATCCAGGCAGCCACTTCTTCTCCCAACTCCTTACCCGGGACTCCAAATACCTGAACGTTCAAGATCTTAGGATGACGAAAGAGCACCTCTTCGATTTCGGTAGGAAAGAGCACCTCTCCTCCTTTGTTGATCACCTCTTTTAGCCTTCCGGCCGTCCTCACATACTGGTTCACATCCATACTCCCAAGATCCCCGGTATGGAGCCAGCCTTCGGAATCGATGGCATTGGCTGTGGCAGCAGGCATCTTATAATAGCCCTTCATATTAAAGCCCCTGGCGCAGATCTCACCCACAGTGCCCGCATCCGTGGGGACTTCGTCGCCTGATCTCGGGTCTATAATCTTTGCCTCCACATTAGGAAGTGGTCT
>CAZEKS010000309.1:0-3567 GCA_964512795.1 uncultured Syntrophaceae bacterium | reverse complement strand
CGATCGAACTCACCTGACAGCGTTCCATCAGGCTCTCCGCGCTGATCCCCTCCCAGCCCTCCAATGTCCCTTTGGACCAATATTGCGTGGGAAAGGCGCCAATGGTGTTCATGATAGAGACCAACATGGGGGTGCCATATTTTTTATACATGTGAATGATCTCATTGCCTTTGACTCGTTCTTTAAACTTCTGAGACAGTCTTTTCAAAGAAGAGGGGTCGGCGATTTCCCGCCGCCTCTTTCCGTGGAAAGCAATCCCCTTTAACTTCTTTGATCCCATCACCGCCCCGATTCCTGCTCTTCCGAGGGAACGCCACCGTTCACTCTCGATCACGGCAAATTTGACCAAATTCTCACCCGCCGGGCCAATGACCAAAGCTCCAGAATCTTTGCCAACCTTCTTGAGAATGGCCTCTTCCGCATCGTAGGTTATTTTTCCCCAGAGGGTTGAGGCGGGATGAAAGACGACCTCTTGATCGCTAATCTCGAGGAAGATGGGATGATTCGATTTTCCTTGAATGATGATGGCATCATAACCCGTTCGGCTGAGGGAGAGGGTGATCTTTCCTCCGGAATAGGATTCAGAATAGATCCCCGTCTGGGGAGATCTGGTGAAGACGGCGTAACGACTGGAGCCGTAAAAAGGAGTGTCTGCCAAGGGGCCTGATGTGATGATGAGGCGATTTCCAGGTGAGAAGGGATCGATATGGGGTGGGTTTTCTTTGAGAAGAAGGTAGGACCCCAAACCCTTTCCCCCCAGATAGGATCGGAGAACGGATTCAGGAATGGGTTCGACCATGGACTTTTGATCAGAGAGATTGATTCGTAGAAGTTGATTAAAAAATCCTTTCATTATTTTTATCTTAATAGAAATTAGAGGGTTAAATCAAGGAGTAAGCCTTCGTAGGCTTCGCCCATAAAAACCACACCAATTGCTTAGAAAATAGAGCTTCGTCTCAGGGCAAGGGTAAGGATGCCCGTTTCGTCATTCGGTTACGTTGTTGGTGTTAGGACCTTCACGTAACCCTCCACCCTTAAACCAAACGGGCTTCGTAACCATTACCCTAACCTAAAACTCGGAAAATTTTCATCGTTCGAGGGTGACGCCCCCGTCATGAAAGATTGCTCAGAAAATAGTTTTCTTAAATCCCTCCCCACCTCCCTTTACGAAAGGGAGGAGTAACCTCCCCCTTTGAGAAAGGGGGATTGAGGGGGATTTTGATGGTTCGAGGGTGACGAACCCGTCATGATGAATTAGGTGGAAAATAACGTGACCGCTGTCTACGGTTTTTTAAAGAGTTCAAAGGCCGACTTTTCACAACAGAACCAGTTCTTACTGAAGTCTTATATCTTCTTGGTCCATCGATCAAAGCGCAAAGGGCCAGAATCGAATTTATTTTGAAGGGTGGAGCAATGCTTGTGCCCCAATCTCAAGAAAGTCTTAGGAGGGGATCGGAATTGATGGAAAAATACAAAGATATCCCAATGGATTTTGCAGATGCCACCCTTGTTGTGCTCGCAGAAGAAATGGGTATTACAGAAAGCTTTACACTGGATGGTAAGGGTTTTAATGCCTACCGTACTTCCTCACCCATTCCAGCAATTTTTCTACTTGATATTCGGATTTTTCTCCGGCCTTTTGCCACGTTTGAATCATTGCGTAACATCTTTGTAATTCTTCAACCACGGCATTGACAGAGCGGAGAGAGTCGGAGCCGATGGTCAATGCGGCCACCATCATCAGCCACCACAACATCTCCTCAAACGCTCCCTTGTTATACCACCAAATATCATTGTACCGGTTCACCCGTAAGAATTGTTGAACGTCGCTATCCCTCAACAAAGATTCTAACATCCCGTAAGCTTGGGTTTGATCGGATGGCTTTTCCTCAAACCATCTTTGATGAGCCGTGAGCCATTTGATGACGGTCAATGAACTCCATGCAGCAGTTTCTTCGAGCCCAAGGTCCCTCAGCACACCCAGGATCGTGTTCCCAAGCCTCCATTCGTCAATCCAAGTACGGCTCTGTCCTGCAAAGTCCGTCGGAGTGACTACCTTCCCAAGAGCATGGATAAATAACCAGCCGAAGAGAGTAGCCCGGGTGTATATTGGATCAGTCAGTTTCTTGTGAATGTATTCTGCCGCTGCTTTGACTCCTTTGGGTTGGAGCCGTGGGTAGCGGCTGGTAATGATGGGTAAGTAAAGGATGGCTTCCAGTTTGCGCCTTACCTCTCGGACAATCGTCCTTTCATCTTCTCTCCCGCCGCTGAGCCGTTTAGCTTCTTGGAGGAGGTGGATCATCTTCTTTTCTATCTCTTCCATGAGTTTCTGATCGACTTGGGCCTGTGGCGGGGTGATGCGTGCCTCCATTAAACGACGGAATGTGTCCACATTAACCAACCCCTTAAAAGCATCCTGAAGGGGTTGTAACAGCATTTCTCTTAATGCCTCTTCGATATTAGGTACTCCACGGCCATTCAAATCATTGGCTATTTGGGCATAGTGACGCCACGGGTTATCCCGAACTTCTCTAAAATCGATGAATACGTGGTACTTGTAAGCGCCCAGCTCCACATACAACCCTTTTTTACACAATTCCTCGCTGTTACGAATATATTCCAGACCGGTCGCATTGTCCCGGAAAATGGAGAAATAGGCTTGATCATCGTGCAATCCAAGACCTTCTCCTAAATCTTTCTGGATGAGTTTCCGTTCATCCCCTTCGCCAGTCTTGATCGAATAGGCAACGGAGGACCGGACCCATCCTTGAGCGGACTCATATTTGTTATGATAGATGATCAATGCCCTCTCATCGCCAACGCTATTAGAGTAGGCAAAAACATTCTCGTTAACAAAGCCCTCTGGTGTAAAGAAATCGTAAAGTAAAAAATTCTTGACATCGGCAAAGAGATGACGGCGCTTCATCAGCGGGAACATCTCTCTTTCGTGCCGCTGGATTAATTCCTGGTCGGGTTGTTCGTCCCATTTGGCAGACCGGTATTCCATTCCGTATTTCTCGTTGAATCCTTCGATCTGACCATGGGCAAACATGGGGAGTCCGGGCGTGGTCACCATCATCGTGCAGACACCGAAGTATTTATCTCCCTTGCCGAATTGCGTGACAGATGTCTCCTCATCAGGGTTGCTCATGAAATTGACAAATCGTTTGAGAACCTCGGGATTGAATTCGAGGGTGTTCTTCATGACGGAACGGTATTTGGCATTTTCTTCATCTTTCAGCATATTCATGAAGGCGCTGTTGTAGACACGATGCATCCCCAAGGTTCGGACGAAGTAGCCCTCCAGCAACCAAAAGGCTTCGGCCAGTAATAAGGTGTCAGGGGCTTCCTGGGCCACACGGTCCACCACCTGTCGCCAGAACTCTTCGGGGATGAGACGATTGAATTGTCCTCTCGGCATGCCATGTTCGGCTCGCGAAGGAATGGCTCCCCCTGTGCCCGGTTCAGGGAACCACAGGCGCTGGTAATGGCGCTTCGTCAGGGTCATGGCTGCATCGAAACGGATGACAGGAAATTTTCGAGCGACGTTGAGGATCGTTTGAATCA
>CAZEKS010000308.1:0-3570 GCA_964512795.1 uncultured Syntrophaceae bacterium | reverse complement strand
GGGGGTGAAATCATCAGCGCTGATTCCATGCAGGTTTATCGGTATATGGATATCGGCACAGCCAAACCCACACTCGATGACCAAAAGAGAGTACAGCACCACTTAATCGATTTGGTCACCCCTGATCAACCATTTCATGCTGCCCTCTATCGAACTCTTGGTCGGAAAACCATCGATCAATTATTCCGGGATAAGAAACCCATTTGGGTGGTAGGAGGAACTGGGCTTTATATCAAAACCCTCACCCAGGGACTCTTTTCCAGTCCTAAAATAGATCCCCATGTAAGGGAAAGCCTGAAACAGGAAGCCAAGGAGAAAGGGGCGGAGGCCCTTTATGAGCGTTTGAAAAAGGTCGATTCCAAAACAGCCTTTCATCTCCATCCGAACGACCTCTTTCGAATGATACGAGCTCTGGAGGTCTTTGATTCGACGGGAGTTCCCATCTCTTTCTATCGGGGACAACATCTTTTTGGAGAAAGACCGTACATGACTTTTAAAATTGGTCTGGAGATGAACCGGGACACGCTCTACCGTCGTATCGAGGAGAGAGCTGATCGAATGTTAGAGAAGGGGCTTCTTCAGGAGGTTGAGAGGCTGATGGAGATGGGTTATGGAGCTGAATTGAAGCCGATGCAGAGTTTAGGTTATAAACAGATGGTTCAATTTCTCTTTAAAGAGATCGGATGGGACGAAGCCGTCAGACAGATGAAAAGGGATATCCGTCATTATGCTAAACGGCAATGGACATGGTTTAAAGCTGATCCTGAGATTCACTGGTGGGATGAGTCGATGGATCGGCGAAAAATGTTTCTCGAAATTGAATCTTTTTGGGGGAGGGGAGGCCCCAGGGTATGGTGAAGAATCAGATTAATATCCAGGATCAGTTTCTCAATCGTATCCGGCGGGATCGGAAACAGGTGGTAATCGAATTGACCACGGGTCACAAGATCGAAGGGGTTATTCTCAGCTTCGATAATTTCTGTATTATTGCCCGGGGAGAGGCGGATCAGCTGGTTTATAAGCATGCCATCTGCTCGATTTCCCCTGGTGAAAAAATAGAATTTCTTGAGACAAGATAGGATAAATTCCAATAACTAATACAAACAACATAAATAAAGTGACATCACCCCCTCCCCTCCCCCCTTGGAGATTGTGTCGCAATGAGTGGAAGGTAAGAATGGAACAGACAAACGGATTCCAAAGCTTTAGAACGCGGAGTTTTCTTAGAGAGAATGGGTAAGTGTCCATGGTGCTTGAATCGGAATGTTTTCATGGTGTTGGGGCCTTTGAAGTTCACCTTTTAAAGGTTTCCGCTCTAAAGCTTTCTCACCCGTCTGTCTGTTCCGTTTTTCAGAACTTCAGCCGCTTTTCCCTATTGCGACACAGCCTCTTGAGGGGGAGGGGAGGGTGGGGGGTAAAATAAGTTAATACGTTTGCATTAGGTTGATTAAAGTGTAAGTTAGAGGACACGGTGATGGATGATTTCGATGTCAAGCCAATATTAGAAAGCCTTTTTTTCGTTTCAGATTCTCCCATTCGGCTTGAAACCCTTGTTGAGATCCTGCCCGAATCCAATCAAGAGGCTATTTTGGAGGGGATTCGTCAGATTCAAACAGAATATGAGGATCGTTCCAAGGGAATAGAACTGACAGAGATAGCCGGTGGATATCAATTCCGAACCAAGCCAGGTTGGGCCGGATGGGTTAACCGACTGAAGAAAGCGAAGGCAGTTAAGCTGAGCCAAGCCGCTTTGGAGACACTTGCCATCGTTGCCTATCGCCAGCCTGTCATCCGACCTGCGATCGAGGAGATTCGAGGGGTCGATACGGGATCCGTTCTTCACACCCTTTTGGAAAAAGGATTGATCAAGATAATGGGCCGAAAGGAACTGCCCGGCCGGCCCATCGTTTACGGAACCACCAGGGCCTTTCTCGAACTCTTCAGCCTTAATTCGGTCTCCGATCTCCCCAAGCTTCAAGAGATCCAGCCTCCTCCAGCGCCCGAAGAGATATCCCCCCAAGAGATATCCCCTCAGGAAATGTCCCCCCAAGAAATATCCCCCGAAAGAATATCCGAAGAAGAGATTCCGAAAGCCGAGATAGAGGAAGTGACCCCTCATCAAGATCTCCCCATGGATAAAGGAGAGGAATAGGGAATTCGATTGGCATTGGAACGGATTCAAAAGATTTTAGCAAAAGCCGGGATCGCCTCGAGGAGAGAGGCCGAGAGGATGGTGGTCGAGGGAAGAGTGTCGGTCAATGGCAAAGTTGTTGAGACATTGGGTTTTAAAGCCGATCCTTCCAAAGATCACATCAAAGTGGATGGGAGAAGACTCGCTCCTTTTGAGCCGAAGGTCATTCTTCTTCTCAATAAACCCAGAGGCTATCTTTCCACAGTCAAAGACCCAAAGGGAAGGCCGACCGTTTTGGATCTTCTTAAAAATTTGAAATGGAGAATCTATCCAATAGGTCGCCTCGATTTCGATGCCGAGGGACTTCTTCTTTTCACCAATGATGGGGACCTTGCCCATCTCCTCTCCCATCCCCGATTTTCTATTCCGAAGACCTATTTGGTGAAGGTGGCAGGGGTTCCGGAGGAGAAAAAGCTGATGCGGCTCAAGAGAGGAGTGATGCTCGAAGATGGGGGAGCCAAAGCCGTTTCCTGCAGCCTCATCCGTCAAAGGGAAAAAAATAGCTGGGTTCGGGTCGTGGTGAAAGAGGGAAGAAACCATCTGGTGAAGAGGATGTTTTCAGCCATCGGCCACACGGTTCTCAAGCTGAAGCGGATCGAATACGGACCGATTCAATTGGGGGACCTTGCTTTTGGACAATTCCGTTATCTTAAGCCGGAGGAAATGGAGAAGCTTAAACGTATAAGTTCGGAGTAAGATAAATAAAGATGGGGAGAAAAGGAGATGGGGAGACACGGGGATGAGGAGATAGGCAGAATTTTGAATGCGGATTTCGGAGCCGTTTGTAGCGCCCTCATTTACTGGGGGCGAAAGAGGAGGACGTCGGCAGTAAATGCCGACGCTACATGATTGATTACCAAAGTTGAGATTCTAAGAAAAATTGTTCATCTGGCCACCCTGATCATTCCCTTCGGATATGCGTTGACTTCCGAAGAGACAGCCATCCTGTTCCTCGTTCCTTTCTTTTTAGCTCTTCTATCGGTGGATATCCTTCGCCATTTCCACCCCGGGATGGCCTCCCTTTTTCGAAAATATTTTTTTGGAAGAGTTCTCAGAGAAGAGGAGGAGTCCGCCTTGATGGGCTCCACCTATTTTATCTTCTCAACGATCCTGACCATCCTTCTCTTTCCAAAATCCATTGCCATTGCGAGCATCCTCATCCTGATCCTTTCTGATACAGCGGCCGCCTTGGTAGGGAAACGGATCGGGAGAGTGAATATCTTTGGAAAAACCCTTGAAGGCAGCATGGCTTTTCTAATCACCTCCCTTTTGATTGTCTGGATCTATCCTCATCTGAGCCGAATTCCGGGGAGCCTCGCAGCGTTTGGGGCAACATTGATCGAGGTCCTTCCAATCAAGTTGAACGACAATCTCAGTAT
>CAZEKS010000307.1:0-3572 GCA_964512795.1 uncultured Syntrophaceae bacterium | reverse complement strand
ATCCGAACGATTGGCATGGGATTCTCCTTTGAACGAAATCGAAATAGGAATGGATTGCATCGAAGAGAGCATCTCTTTCTCTTAATCCTGATAATTTTGAATGGAAGGAGGCGCAGCCAGGAAAACCTTTTGTATACCAGTAAACAAATTTCTGAAATTTTTTCACCGCCCATTTCTCGCCGTAAAAAGCTTGTACCAGCATGAAATGATAATGAATCACTTTCTGTCTCTCCTCCAGGGTTGGAGCTGTCGGTCCTTCCTCCCAACGCATTGAATTTATAAAACTGAAGATCCAGGGATTTCCTAATGCCCCTCTCCCAATCATCACCCCATCACAACCTGTCTCTTCGATCATCTTCTTGGCCAAAAATGATTTTGTGACATCGCCATTTCCAATGACAGGGAGACGGGTGGCCCTTTTCACTTCCCTAATCAGATTCCAATCTGCCTGACCGCGAAACCCTTGAACCTTTGTCCTGGGATGGATAGAAATGGCATTGACACCGCAGTCCTCTGCGATTTTTGAGATTTCGACCGCATTGATATGTTCCCCATCCCATCCTGAACGAATTTTGATGGTGAGAGGACTCTTCACTTCCCTCCTTACCTTTGTAAGAATTTCTTTCACCTTTTCTGGGAATCGCATGAGATCAACCCCCGCTCCAGCTTCAACTACCTGTTTCGCCGGACATCCCATATTGATGTCAATGGCGTCTGCTCCCATGGACTCAGCCATCTGAGCGGCTTCGGCTAAAATTCCCGGGGTTGAGCCAAAGAGTTGGACAGAAACAGGATGTTCATTCTCTCCGATTTTTAAAAACGATTCCCCTTTTCTTAACAATCCCTCTGCGCTAACCATCTCCGTAAAAACCAAGCTGCAACCGTGCTCCTTTGCAATTCGGCGGAAGGGGTAATCCGAAATCCCCGACATCGGCGCTAAAAAAATAGGATGGTCGAATTGAAGGCTACCAAGTCTCATACCGATTTATTATCTCAGCACAATCCCCTCTTACCCCCCTTTAACAAAGGGGGGATGGGGGGATTGTGCATCTATGATTTCTTGATTTCGTTCCAGTGCTTCTTTATCAATTCAATCGCCTCATCAATACGGAGGGGGTCTCCAAAATCGATCCCTTCCTTTTTTAATCCCTTGAAGAGCTTCGTCAGGGTAGGCTCTTCCAGATTAAAACTTTCCAAGTCCTTGAACTTCCCGAAAATCTCATCCGGTCTTCCCCGCTCGCTGAGATCCCCATGCCCGTGCATGAGGTAAAGGACGTCCGTCACCTCAGATACCAAATCGACTTCATGGAGTGTCATGATGATAGTGATCCCTTTCTCTTTGTTCAATTCATTCAAGATCTGAATGAGATCTCTTTTGGACTTGGGGTCTAATCCCGTAAAGGGTTCATCCAGGATCAACAGATCTGGCTCCAACACGAGTGCGCCGGCTAAGGCCACCTTCTTCTTTTCACCCCCGGACAGGTAATGGACAATTTTCCCTTGGATCGACTCAATATTCAACCTTTCGATCACAGCCTTGGCCAGCGCTTCTGCCTTGGTCCTCTCCACGCCATAGTTCAGCGGGGCAAAAAGGATATCATCGTAAACAGTGGGACCGAGGATCTGTTCATCCACATCCTGCATCACAACGCCTATCCTCTGTCTGATCTTCGAATATTCCTTTCCGGGATCAACTCCAAAAACCCTCACGCTTCCGTCTTTCGGCACCAGCACCCCCAGGAGGTGTCTGAGCAGAGTCGTCTTTCCACAGCCATTGGCTCCCAGGATCCCGACCCTTTCCCCCTGGTTCACAATAAAGTCCAGACCACAAATCTGCACCTTCGTCATATCTGGATAGACATGAGTGATACAATCCACTTCGATAATCCGTTCCCCTGGTTGCATGGCCTTATTCTCCTCTTTAATTGATCATGGCAACATGGCCTCCCATGAACGATGAAAATAGTCTCTCGGTTAGGGCTACAAAGCCCGATTGATATAAAGTCCATCGGTGACGATGCTGGTATCGAAGCAAGAAGCTCGTATAAAAGGAAACTCGAATATCCAGTATCGATAGACGAGCCTCGATACGAGCTTCGACAACGACAAACGTTAATTCCCTTAAGAGTTTTTTGTATGTAAGACATAACCCTATAACGAAACGAGTATCCTTACCTTAACCTTTTGACCATGGATTTTTATTCTCCTCTGTAATGAATCTTTCCCTTGAATCCCCGAAGCACCATGGATTCATACATTTTTTCACTCGCGTCAATCCCCTGGATGATGAGATGGCCAAAGCCATTTGAGATATTTATCAAACTCCTCCAGGGATGTTTCCACTGAACCCCTCCCCTGAGGTAAAGGGCATGCTGTGTATCCTCCAGGACGGTCAGGAGGATAAAGATCGAACGGTAAGTCAAGAAAAGAGCCATTACAAAAGAAGACGGAAGGACTCTCCCCAGGACAGAAAAGATCGAAGGATAAGGCGTGGACGCCAAAAGCAAGACAACGCCTGTAGACCCACAGAGAACCTTCAAAAAGATGAGAAGAATAAAAAAGATTTGAAACCCCGAAAGAAATATAAAAAGAATGGCAAAGATGAGAGGATAGAGAGTGAGTGAAAATATCTTCGCTGGGATCCTCGCTGTGAAAAAAAGAGTGAGAAGAATCACATAAAGGAGAAAAAGTCCCGGGAGATTCCTCATGGTGACGATGACGAATAGAACGAGGATCATCCCGATGATTTTCAACTTCGGCGAGAGGCGGTGAAGAAAGCTTTTTCTCTCCACAGCAATATAATCTAAATAGGAAAGCTGAATCATAGGGATTCCTTTGGAGCTTATTCACAAATTACTTCCCCCCCTTTTGTAAAGGGGGGCGAGGGGGGATTTAAAGTATCAATCTTGGTCAAGTTTTTATTCTCAATAAATCTGGTCTCAGGCGCTGGATATACCGAGCGATCAGTGAAGTGATCACTCCTTCCAGGATCCATCCAATGAAACCCAAAGGAAGGACGATGGCAATAAACCGTCTCAGACTCACTTTCTCTTCAGCGGCATCCCCTGGATGATGCTCTTCCTTCTCTTTTGAAAGGTGGAATTCAAATATCCCCTTCCCTTCCTGATGGATCAACTCTTCATAATGAGATGTCCCCAGGCTGACCACTCCGATCATAGCAAAGGTGGAGAAGAGTAAGGCGATGAAGGTGGCCAAAAAGGTAGCAGGGGTTAACCTTTTTGAAACCTCCCAGAAGAGGTGAAAAAGATAATATCCCAATATCCCTTCGATCGATAGGGTCAGTGTATTCAGCCCGATGACGGTGATTCCACCATGTCCGAAGAGAGCCAGGATCACATTGACGACAAAGGTGGCCAGAAAGATGAGAGAAGGTCCTAATAAAATCCCCGATATAACTGTCAGGTTGACATGATAAGCGATGGGGACAATTTCGAAGGAAGCACCCAAGACCATAACAGCCGCCATCATCCCCAACAAAGGGAGACGTCTGGTCAACTCTTCTTTCTTAGTGAATCGAAAAAGAACGGCCCCGATCAGGATGGCGAGGATAA
>CAZEKS010000306.1:0-3582 GCA_964512795.1 uncultured Syntrophaceae bacterium | reverse complement strand
CCTTGCATCACAACCTTGATCAGCTCCAGGAGGCCTCCGGCAGCCAGAAGGGCGACTTCATAAGACTTTGCACAGGTAGAGGTGTCTCCATCGAGTCGGACATAAGGCTTGCCTGCAGTCGAGGCGATCAGATCGATATAGGCAGGAGAGTGGACCATCTCTAACTCCCCGCGGGTGGCGGGTCGAGGCTTCACTTTTCCAAGAACCCGGCCTTTCATCTCCTCCTCCTCGATTCCTTGATAAATGCCCCGAAGTCGCTCTGGGCTCTCCGGATGACCAGGGTCCATCACATGCTCCATATATCTTCGATCCTTGACAACCCCAGTTCGGTTCATTTAGCCTCCCCATGCTTCGAACAAAGAATAACTTTCCAATATTGTTCAATTTAGCCTATCTTTTTTGTTATTCCTTGTCAAGGTCGCCCCACTTTTATTCCGTTGACTTTTTTATGCAGATTTAGTAAACCATTATCCATAATTAGCCTCCCGTAAGTAGTATAAGTTGGTTGGCGCGACCCTTTTTGAACCTTTTTGGAAAAGATGGACACTGATATGTGTAACGGGCCATTAGCAGGTGAGGATCTTGATCTCTTGAAAAAAATTTCTGTGGGCGATGAAGAGGCTTTTAGACAGCTATATGATCTCACCCATCAGAAGGTCGTTTTTTTATTTAAAACGAATCCATCAGGTTATTGTCTGATGAAGGGATGGGGTTTTTTGGTTTTTCTGTTTTTGGTTTTTCTTGACTTTTCGTCAGAAGACTGAATAGAATGATTTTTAGAGGGATGAATGGATATTCGGAAACTCGAAGATCTCTTGAAAAAAGTGAAGTCAGGAAAGATCACACTTGATAAGGCCCTGGCGGAATTGAAGTCGCTTCCCTTTGAAGACTTAGGGTTCACCAGGATTGATCATCATCGCAGTCTTCGAAAAGGTTTCCCGGAGGTAATCTGGGGGGAAGGAAAGACCTCTGGACAAATTCTCTCAATCATAAAACATTTGAAGAGGAAGGGCCAAAACATCCTCATCACGCGTTTGGAAGAGAAAAAAGCCAAAGCCATACGAAAGGTCTTTCCAAAGAGCCAATACTATCCCATATCCAAAGTTCTGACCCATCTCACCCATTCCGTCAAATCTGAAGGGAAGGGAACGATCCTGGTTATCACTGCGGGGACAACAGACATCCCTGTGGCGGAAGAAGCTTTGGTCACGGCTCGATTCATGGGAAATCGTGTGGAGGCCATTTATGATGTTGGTGTAGCAGGGATTCACCGGCTCCTTTCAGAAAGAGAGAGATTGGAAGGGGCACGTGTTCTTATCGTCGTAGCTGGGATGGAAGGGGCTTTGCCGAGTGTGGTGGGAGGATTGGTGGACCGTCCAGTGATCGCAGTGCCTACCAGCGTTGGATATGGAACGAGTTTTGGTGGGATCACCGCACTTCTGGCCATGTTAAACTCATGTGCCTCAGGAATAGTTGTCGTCAACATCGATAATGGATTTGGAGCTGGATATATGGCCAGCCTGATCAATCGAATGTGAAGAGGAATAGATGTTGTGAATTGGATAAAGTTGGTTAATGAAGGAATTCCTTTTTTGCTTCTCATCGGTCTGGGCTTTGTCCTTTATCGAGGGCTCAAAAGAAACCAGACGCTTCTCTCAGAAAGAGAGGAGTTGTTAAAGCGTTATCTTCTGTTTCGAGGAGACAGACAGGTCCGTTTGAAGATTTACGGAGGAGATGAAAAGGTATATCTGGACCTCCTCAAGAACATTTCAAGCAGTTGGAAAAACTTCAAGAAGGCCTATGATCAGTGCCTTAATTCCTTGGCTAACAATACCACGAAGACAAAAAACTTCTTACAGCTCATCACCCTGGGCCTTTTGATCAACACAGCGAGGCTATTTATAGATGATTATTACTTTTATGGCTTTGAGGCTCACTTTTTCTATACTACGGCGAGGGAACTCTCCAGTTATGTTCTGGTGGTGCTCAGTTTCTTTTTGTTGAGAAACCAAACTCAAAAATTCCTTACTCTGAAAGGGGAGATAGTAAAGATGGATCGGGAAATCCTTTTCTTCCCGAACAATTTGGAGACCCAAGAAGAACATGAGGGTCTTTTTAATGAATTTGATCCTCTCGAGGCCAGAGGAGGTGAAGATGGGAAAGAAGATCAGGATCCTCGTGAGTGAACTAAAGGTCGAAGCCGAGCTGAACGAATCGAAGACAAGCCAGTTGATCTGGGAAGCTCTCCCGATTGAGGCAAAGACCAATCTCTGGGGCGAGGAAATTTACTTCGCCATTCCGGTGAAGACCGGGCTGGAGCAAGGTGCAAGAGAGGTCGTTTCTGCGGGAGAATTGGGATATTGGCCAACCGGACATGCCTTCTGCCTCTTTTTCGGACCCACGCCGGCAAGCCGGGGTGAAGAGATTCGTGCCGCCAGTGCAGTGAATGTGATTGGAAAGGTTCTATCCGACCCCAAAGTCTTCCTGAAAGTTAAAGATGGGGCTAAAATCACCCTGGAGAAAGCTTAAAGTTAAAAACAAAATTTCAAATATCAAAGTTCAAATGCCAAATGAATGTCAAATAATTTAATGTCAAAGATTCCTTTTTTGGAATGTTTGGATTTTGGGCTTGATTTGAACTTTGGATTTTGACATTTGACATTGATTAAACGTCGCATCGATCTCTTTGAAAAGTCTGCTCGCCATTATGATGTCTTTCTCGACCTCCTGACATTTGGACAATATGCTGTGTTTCTGAAAAGAGCGGTTGACATGCTTGCTCCTGAAAGGGGAGAAAAGATTCTGGACCTCTGTTCAGGGACAGGGAGAGTGGTTTCATGGATAGCACAGTCAGTTGGAAAAGAAGGTGAAGTGGTGGGAATGGATATCTCTAAAGGTATGATAGAGGTGGCAATGAATCGATGTAAACGAATAGGGAATGTGTTTTTTTTACAAAAAGATGTGACCACGTCATGGGAATACCAAAATTATTTTAATGGAATTTTCGCCTCGTTTGCCATCCATGAGCTTCCCGGGTCAAAGCGGTTGGGAATTCTCAAGGAATCCTACCTCGCATTGAAAGAAAAAGGGAGGGTGGTGATTGGGGATTTCAACCCGCAGGTTTCCGGAAAAGGGAAAACCATCTCCCTAACTTTTTTCAAACTTTTTGAGAGGGAAAACTTGAACTTTTTCTCGTTCGATCAGAACGAAATATTAAGGGAGGTGGGGTTTAAAAAAATTAGAACCTTTCCGGTTTTAAGTAACATCCTTCAAATCACCGTGGCCTTTAAGATCTAATGGAAAAGAAGGATGGATTCAAGGGGCCGTTCGCACGAAGGAGAGAAGTTATTGAGCATTTCGATTGATCAGTTTTGGGGATGTTTAAATTATCTCTCCGGGATCTCTCGGTGCGACCACAGCGATGTGGATCAAAAAAATATAGTAATGTCCTTAGCCCTGGCAATAGCAACCACTGGTATTTGAATTTATGCTTAATTCGGTTTAAGAATCAGGCCTTGTCTGGGTCAATCCTATCACGGTTTAACTAATTGTCCCTATTGAAATTATATTTTCTCCTGTTAT
>CAZEKS010000305.1:0-3594 GCA_964512795.1 uncultured Syntrophaceae bacterium | reverse complement strand
GAAAAGAAATATTATCCTCAGCCAAGGTTATTCATGTCTCGAGATAGTGCCTAGTTACTGGATATTTTTAAAGAAGCAAAATTAGCCTTGAGTTATTTAGAAGGCAAAGCCAAGGAAGAGTTTTTCAAGGATATCCAATGCCAAGATGCTATTATCCGTCGATTAGAGATTATTGGCGAGGCAGCAGGAAGAGTATCTATGGCCACGACTACGAAATTCCAAAACCTGCCTTGGAAGAAAATGGTTGGCATGCACAATATCATGATCCATGAATATGAAGATGTGGATTTGGATATTGTCTGGGATACGGTCCAAAACGATCTACCACCTCTAGTCAATTTGCTTGCTCCCCTCATTCCAGAAGAAAAAGCGTAAGTTGAAAAAAAAGTTCAGTTCTTTGTCTCTGGTCAGAAGTAACAGGTGCCTAGCCTTGAAACTTGGCAGAAGATTTTCTTGAAGTGTGGAGTGAACCTGCAGGACTAAGATTTACGGACACGCAACATGGGCACACCTGCCTGCAGGTAGGGGGATTCGTGTCATTCGCTGCCATTCATGCTATTTGTTAATTTTTTCTATGGAATTTGGTGGAAAAGGTGAGAGCTGACTGGAGTTGGTCGCTTAGAGCTGATGGCCGACGACAGCAGAAAGAAGGGACCCAGCCAAAGGCAACAGGCAATCATTAAGTTAAGGGTGTGAGGTATGGAGACGCCAGAAGACAGGGTCGTTCAGCAGTTACTTGACGATATCAAGTCAACCTCACCGCAGGTCTATTTTGGGACGGACGGAACCTTTACCTGTTTTTCGGACGGACGTTTTCTTGAACGGGCAGACTCGCTGCCTCTGGCCATTGATCAACTACGGCATGCGTTTCCAAATATACTGTCTACTGATATGATCAAAAAGTTGATGCCACAAGACGCGAACAAATTCGGAGAAATCCCTCACTCCATCGAGGAGGATGGAAAGCAGTATAAACTCTTATGCAAGAAATACACTTGTGTGGTTGCCGGTGTCTGCTATGACTACCTGAGGATGCGCTATCCAGAGGCTCGGGTTTATTGCTTAGGTCGGCATAAGCCTGTGGTCTTTATCCATGGGGAGATCGTGCGAGCCGTGCTTATGCCAATCAAGACATAGGGCACGATTGATAGGGGCCTAAATGGGGGATACTTCCCTATTTTATATATTCAATTCTCTCGGCTAAGTTTGGAATCAGGAGATCGATGAACCTCAGGTTGAGAGAAGACACCGAACCAGACATTGAGTTTTACTACCGCCAACAGTTCAAGATTTATCACGAGCCTTACCTGCTCTGGGACAGGGATACGTGGGAGGAGATCTTAAGCGTATGCATTGTTTACCGTATCGAGGCAGACGGTGAGTGCGTAGGAGATATCATCTGGGAGGATAGGAAGAAATCCGTTAAGTACGTCGTTGACTTCAGTATCTTACCCGGGTATCAGGGACGAGGAATTGGGAAAGCCGTTCTCGAAGAGGTTAAAAAGACCAGCCGGAGAATCGCAGCCATCACCCGGAAGGAGACGCTGGGATTTTTCTTGAAATCCGGGTTCGTCGTAAAGAGGAGCTTAAGAAGCTACTATCACTCCCACGTGGACGGGTATTACATCCTTTACCCTGGATAGAAATTAGGGACGCATATCATTTTTTGGGGTGCGAAATCAGGTATTGCTTGATGGCCTCCTCAGCTTGCTGGGTGAAGACTTGAATTTCTTTTTTCTCAACCCTCCACAGGTAAGAGAAATAGATACCGGACAGGATGATCAGCAGTGATATGAACATTGCAATCATTCTTAATACCCGCGGAGGAATGGCCGCAGAAAAAATAAAACCCAAAAGGCCAATGCTGATGAGAATGCCGACAACTAAAGTAAAGAATAGCCAAACGATTTCATAGAGCATAAAACACCCTCCTGTTGAAATTTAAAAAGGCTCAGACAATACTTCAGATCTGCTTCTCATTTATTCCATATTTCTCTGTTTCCTATATAGATTCCGGAAGTGGTCTTTCGATCATTTTCGATTCGACAGCATAGGCAATTATTATATAGCCCAGCATTCCAAAACCCTTCGCGGAGCGGGGAGGATCCGTTTCGATTGGAATTTCTAAGTGGCAGATTTTGACAAACCGTACAAAAACTCTCTCGTTAAAATACTTTAATTCAGTATATCAGAATGGTAAAATATTACAACTTGAAAGTTAGGCAGTTGCCGACCCTGTTCTTAAAGATTTCAAAAATGGGAATGCGGAGGTCGTTAATGTTGGCGGAATTGGGTGGAAAAGGTGAACGCTAACTAATTGTAGCGAATGGCAGAAGGCAGAAAATAGTAGGTAGTAAGCAGAAAGCAAATAACGAACAAAAAAAGGGGACAGATTTATTTTTTTATAAACCAATGACTATGGACGAATCCACCATCGTACGCCAGCTTGAAGAATTAGCTGAGACATTCGGGCTCCAAATCCGCTACGAACCAATAAGAGTGGACGACGATCTCCCAAATGTGCCAGGAGGCATGTGCCGTCTCAAAGGTAATAACGTTTTAATAATCAACTCTAACGCAACGATTCGAGACAAGATCAAAACATTAGCGGAGGCGGTAAAGAACTTTGACCTCGACCGGGTGTACATACTCCCCTTCATAAGGCAGCTGCTGGAAAAAGCACGTTAGTGCTTCATAAGAATGAGGACACAAAGGTTGGTCCAAAATGACGGCATGAAATCTGCGCGGTCAACAAAGCTTTGTCAATGATGAGAAAAGTTCTTTTTACATGGAGCGGGGGCAAGGATAGTGCTTTGGCTCTTTACGAGCTTCAAAGAAAGCATGACCATGAGATCTTGGCTTTACTGACCACCCTGACAGAAGACTACGACAGGGTCAGCATGCATGGCGTTCGGACCATCCTTCTTGAACATCAGGCGAATTCTTTAGGCCTTCCGATTGAAAAAGTGTATCTACCGAAGGATTCTTGTAACGAAGCCTATGAAGCTAAAATGAGCGAGGTTCTTCAAAAGTATCTGAGACTTGGTGTCTCATCCGTTGTGTTTGGAGACATCTTCTTGGAGGATTTGAGAAAATATCGAGAGGATAATTTATCGAGGTTAGGAATGAAGGCCTTCTTTCCCATATGGAAAAGGGATACGGCCGAGCTTGCCCATGAATTCATTGATCTGGGTTTCAAGGCCATTGTCACCTGCGTTGACTCGAATGTGCTTGACAAGACATTTGCCGGCAGGCTCTTTGATCGGCAATTGCTCTCTGATTTTCCATCAGCGATTGATCCTTGCGGTGAGAACGGCGAATTTCACACATTCGTATATGACGGACCGATATTTCAGAAGAGAGTATCTTACCTCCAAGGAGAGGTTGTCTTGAGAGAGAACCGTTATTGGTATTGTGATTTGATACCAGCCTGAAAAAACTACGGACGCTTACCTATTTTATATATCCAGTTCTCTTGGCGGAATTTGGTGGAAAAGGTGACCGCTGACTAATTGCAGCAGAGGGCAGAAGGCAGGAAGCAGAAAGCGGGAATCAGCAAACAACAAGCTGATAGCAGAGGGTGGAAGCCAACAG
>CAZEKS010000304.1:0-3598 GCA_964512795.1 uncultured Syntrophaceae bacterium | reverse complement strand
CCGCAACAGGCAGGCATTTCCTTCCGGTTTTCTTGATCTCTTCTGCTACTTTTTCTAAGTCGGGGAGTTTCCGGCTGGCAATGACCACATCGGCACCGGCCTGGGCCAATCCTATCGCGGCTACTTGACCGATCCCCCGACTGGCTCCAGTGATGAGGGCAACCTTATCCTTTGAAGAGAATTCCATTCTTTGTCACCTCCTATGCGTGATGAGATGTTTGCAACTTCTTTAATATGAGATTTTTTTTGATGATGATGAGGACCATTCCGCTGATGTTACCCATAAGACATAATAAAGACCCACTTGAAAGATTTAATGTCAAAACTTTTTTGTTCAAATTTTGTAATTTGAGCTTTAGGATTCATTTGAAATTGATTCACCTTCGGTTCATTACTTCGTGCGGGCTTTGACATTTGACATTCCTTTAATGTGCGGCTTGCATGTGCATCATCGTGCCATCTTGAACCACGGCCACCTTTGCTCCCCCGGGAAATTCTTTTTCGATCAGAGCCAGAACTTCGGGCCAGGTCTTGACGATGAGGGCATCATCGACATGGCAAATCAGGTCCAGACTGATCCGATCGGGGTAGGGGGCCATCACAATTAGTTTCTTCATCATCCTTTGCGCAAGGGCTCTGGGCCTCGGAGAAAAATGGCGGCCGCCACAATCGCTTCCCCAGGCCCGCATCACGTAATGGGGAACCTGGCCTTCTGGAGCGTCTGAAATCAGCACGGCTACCCCTTCCTGGGGTTTTAATAAGGGCAGAGCAAAAATAAGGGCGATGGCCGACTCATTGGCCTTGGCATAAGCGTTACAGATTGCCAGGTCGTATCCGTTGGAATGAGGGATTCCATAATGTCCTTTTCCTTCTTCTGCACCGGCGGCATGGGTGGCCCGGAAAGAGCCGGCGTAGAGGCTGGTAATCTCTCCCCGACGATTGATTAGGCAATCGACTTTGAAGTTTAACCCTACAGCATCCCCGCCAGCATCACATTCGGCCCGCATAATATTGTTGGCAAAATTCCCCAGGCCGGTTCGAGCCTGATCCCGGTAGAGTTGATTGTGAAATTGGTTGATCGTTTCGATTCCGGCCACTCCTGGAAGAACGATCTTGGCTCCGCCCCCGAACCCCACATGGACGTGAGGGGTAATGCATCCGATCCCGATCTTCAAATCACAGCTCATGAACTCCCGGTTAAACCAGAGCTCCACTCCCGTAGGAGTCCGTCCCACCCGAACTGTATTCTGAAAGGGGTCGTGGTTGTAAACGGCATAATTTTCCACGATCTCATCCCCCAATTTCTTGCGGGCATTGATCATGTCATAAACTCCGTGAGCCCCCAAAGCCCAAATAAAACGGATCTGGTCCTTCTTCATCCCGACCCTGTGCAAGGATTCCAGAATATAAGGAGCTATTTCCTTGACTGGCGTCGGCCGGGTCATGTCATCAAAGACAATGACCGCCTGTTTTTTCCCCTTGGCTATTTCTTTTAGGGGAAGTCCTTCGATAGGGTGATCAATCTTTTCTCTAATTTTTTCGGGAGTGAGCTTAGGCTTCTCAAAGCCGGGGGGATTTAGGTTGTCTACCTCCCACCGGTCTGGGAGGGTAAGCTCCCATTCTTTGTTCTCATACCAGAGCCTTGAGGGAATCGAAATTTTCTTCATATCATTCTCCGCTGTTTTTACCCCACCAGAATCACGCTGACTTTCCTGGGTCCGTGCATCCCTTTGAACGGAATTCCCCGGATATCCGCGGTCATGCTCTGCCCTGTGATGAAACAGAACTGGCTGGGGACATTCTCTTGTTTCCCAAAGACTTTCACCATCACCTGTTCATAGACCGCCACCATCCTTTCCACCGGTACAATGGCAACATGCAGAATCGCAGCCAGAGAAACTAACCTCGCTTGGTTCTCGTGTGGTTGCGTACCTCGTTCAGGTCACTGAAAACCGGTGGCCATACCACATCAATACTATAGGTAGGCACCTCCATGAAGCGCCCCGCTGCCTGGTACCCTAATAATTAAATCTAACGTATCATCCCTTTGTGGTCAACCTGAAGCTCACATCTGAATGAGGAAAATATTCAGAGGTCTCTCATAAAGAAATTAAAGGTTTTTCAGAGACCCTATAAAAACGATTGACAGCGCTTTCTACTCTGGTAGAATGGAGAAAATTTCTAATCAAATAAAAGGAGAACCAATGAGAGGGGTGACCCTGTTGTGCGGAGAGATGAAACCATTGAATGATAGGCTGTGTCTATAATTACTAAACTCGAAAATTTTAATCACTAAATTTTATACAACAGGGTTGACTTTTTAGAAAGGTCTTATAAAATAGATTTTGAATTGGGCGCTTAGTTCAGGGGGAGAACGCCTGCTTCACACGCAGGAAGTCAGAGGTTCAAATCCTCTAGCGCCCACCATATCTTAGAAAGTGGAACAGTAGCATGTGGTTTTAAAAATTCCACTTGCCACCCTCCACTTACTACCTACGGAAAAGAACCATGTCCGGACATTCAAAGTGGAGTACGATTAAGCGAAAAAAAGGCGCAGCCGATGCCAAACGGGGGAAAGTCTTCACCAAGATCATCAAAGAGATTATGGTCGCTGCCCGCTTTGGGGGAGGGGATATCAATGCCAATCCGAGGCTCCGGACTGCCGTTCTCGCAGCCAAAGCAGAAAACATGCCGAAGGACAATATTGAAAGGGCGATCAAGAAAGGGACAGGAGAACTGGAAGGGGTCAATTACGAAGAGCTGACCTACGAGGGTTACGGACCGGGTGGCGTGGCCATGATGCTGGAGGTGGTGACGGATAACAAAAACCGGACCGTTGCCGATGTCAGGCATGTCTTCTCCAAATACAATGGCAGCCTTGGTGAGAACGGTTGCGTTTCTTGGATGTTTGAAAAAAAGGGGTTGATCGTCATCGAAAAGAGCGGAGTTGATGAGGATCGTCTGATTGAAGTGGCATTGGATGCAGGGGCCCTTGATGTGAAAGATTCGGGCAAGGAATTTGAAGTGACCACCGACCCAGCGAGTTTTGAAGAAGTGAAAAAGGCGGTTGAGGCAGCTGGTTTCAAATACAGCTATGCTGAGCTCACCATGGTTTCCCAAAGCACGGTTCGTTTGAGTGGAAAAGAGGCGGAACAAATGCTGAAGTTAATGGAAGGGCTTGAAGATTCTGATGACGTCACAAAAGTCTACGGCAATTTCGATATTGCCGAAGAGGAGATGGAACGGCTCAGTGCATAAACATTTCTGTTTCAGTTAAGTTAGAAGCCACCCTCTTCTAAAGGGAAGTGATCGGGTGGCTTTTTCACATCTGGAGAAACTCTTTTGGTGAAGGCGATCGGAATCGATCCGGGATTAGCGATGACGGGCTTTGGAGTGGTAGAGGCTCTTCCCCGGGGAGGGAAGGCCTGCGATTGGGGAGCCATTCGAACCGAACCAAGTTCTCCTATTCCTCTCCGTTTAAGAACCATCTATGATGGACTCAAAGAACTTCTCGCAAAATGGAACCCCAATCTTCTTGCCTTGGAAGAGGTCTTTGTCTTGAAACAATTTCCCAAGGCAGCCATTCAGTTGGGAGAGG
>CAZEKS010000303.1:0-3607 GCA_964512795.1 uncultured Syntrophaceae bacterium | reverse complement strand
CCACAAAATGCTTTTATCATGACCCATCTCCTCCAGGGAGTTATCCAACACGGAACAGGCCAGAGAGCGAAGGTTCTTGGAAGACCAGTCGCTGGGAAAACGGGAACCTCCAGCGATTATTCCGATGCATGGTTCATTGGGTATACTCCCTCTCTTCTTGCCGGAGTCTGGGTGGGTTTTGATGACAAGACTTCTTTAGGGAAAGAGGAGTCCGGGTCTCGGGCAGCCCTCCCCATCTGGATTTCTTTTATGGATCAGGCTTTGAAAAATACTCCTGTCGAAACTCCTGCCCCCCCCAAAGGAATTACACTCATCAAAGTAAACCTCGAAACAGGACTACCCAGCGATGGGGATTCTCCTGAAACGATCGTGGAGGCATTTATTGACAGCTCCATCCCCTGGAAGGAAGAGGGTCGCGAAGGAGAAACTTCTTCTCCAGGGACTCCGGTCCCTGGGGGGCCTCCCGACAATTCTTCTCCCCCGTCATCCTATTAAACCCTATGCGCTTAGCGTTTTTATCCGTTAATAATCGGAGGAACCATGAAAGACGAGGAAGTAAAAGATACATTGCGTAACTCTAAGACAATCGCTGTTGTAGGAATTTCTCCAAAAGAAGACCGTCCCAGCTATATCGTGGCATCCTATCTTAAATCGAAGGGATATCAGATCCTCCCGGTTCGCCCTGATGGGGATGAGATTCTGGGAGAAAGGGTTTACCACAGTCTTTCAGAAATTCCCAAGGAGATCCGACTGGATGTGGTGGATATCTTCCGAAGATCAGGAGATGTCCCACCCGTTGTGGAAGAGGCCATCCAGCAAGGAGCCAAAGTGGTCTGGATGCAGGAAGGCGTGATCCACACCGAGGCAGGGGAAAAGGCGGAGAAAGCTGGGTTAAAGGTGGTCATGGATCGCTGCATAAAGAAAGAACACCAGCGCCTCCTTTAATTTCAGTTAGGTAAACCTCCGGCTCTGCCGGAGTTCTATGACTTACAATAAGTTATAAAATCCTATTTATTAGTTTCTTCGGTTACCCGCAATCTTAATACCATCATAAACATTCTTTGGACGTTGAATAATTGGAATGTGTGCTGTCGCTGCCGGATGTGTCCTGTCTGAAAAGAAAAATCAGCATTAGATCATTTCTTCTGTTTCACGCCTTCGCCGGTCATGGGGACAAAGATAACAGAGATGATGTCGGTTGTTTCAATTTTTCCAGACCGCTTGACAATTTTCTTCAATTCTTGTGTATAACTTCCCACAGGCACGACCATTCGACCTCCCTCCTTCAATTGCTCGATAAGTGGTTTCGGAATGTGGTCAGGCGCGGCCGTGATGATGATAGCGTCAAAGGGTGCAGCCTCAGGCCATCCCAAATATCCATCCCCGGCCTTCACCCTAATATTCTGATAACCCAATTCCAAAAGTCGATTTTTCGCCATGGAAGCAAGGGATTCAATAATTTCAATGGTATAAACCTCTTTGGCCAATTCGGCTAAGATCGCGGCTTGATATCCCGAACCCGTTCCGATTTCTAAAACCTTCTCATTTCCTTTGAGTTCCAAGAGTTCTGTCATTAAAGCAACGATATAAGGTTGAGAGATAGTTTGACCCTCTCCAATGGGCAGAGGTTGATCAAAGTAGGCGGAATTCAAATATTCTTCGGGGACAAATCGGTGCCGTTCTACTTTGAGCAATGCAGAAATGACACGAGGGTCTTTCACTCCCCTGCCTTTAATTTGAGTTTCCACCATCTTCTCACGCATGATTTTAAAATCCCCCTTCGGGGTTGACTCGGAAACCCCGGTTCCATCTGCGCATTGTGTAAATACTATGGGAAGAATAAAAAATGCTAAGGTTACGAATGTCATCCGCCTACGCAGGAGTCCACGGCCTTGGCCGTGGAGGAATGCATCACTTTGGCAGCAACCGTCACAGCGATAGACCTGCTGTGCTTCGGCGGATTTCGCCAACCGGCGGATGACCCACCGAAGCCTTGGCGTAGGTGGGTATGTCTGTTGGGGACCGCGGGCTTGCCCGTGGGGCTCCATCTTTCTCATCCTCACACCCTATCACAGTTATAAAAATCCTGTCAATCCTTGGCCGGCACGTGCCTCGAAAACCAATAAAAACTTATCCCTCCTTGACTTTTTTTCTAAACATTTGATACTTTTAAGGAAAGGATTAAACAATGTTTAACTCATTCATTAAGATTTTGAGCTTCTGTCTCTTGATTTCTATCACCTTCTCTTTTCCTATTCTCCAAAGCCGGGGACAATACCGAGATCAGACCGGAGCCTCTGAAATTACCTTCTTTGGGAAAGAGGAGACGATATGGATCGAGAAGAGGGAGGTTCGCCTTCCTGTGATGATGGGGCAAGGGATCAAGGAAGAACCCTGGGTAGATTCTTTCGATTTGAGAGAGGACTCTATTGGTCCGATGAAAAAGATGAGCCCTTCCACCACGCAGCCTGGTTGTGCCTATTCAAGTCGGTTCACCTCGGGTGTGACAGAAGCCTTAGTAGGCGTTAGGGCCCTTTATGAAAAGGGCATATCCTATTATATTAAAGAGGCTTACGAAGATGCTGCCACTTCTTTTCAGAAGTTAATCCGAGAATATCCTGAGGGTGAATGGATCGGGTCTTCCTATTATTGGTTAGGAGAAGCAAGGTATCACCAAGGGAGGGACGGGGAGGCGTTTTCGTATTTTCATAAGGTGGTTGAAAGATATCCCAAAAGTGAATTTTATGCCAATGCCCTATACTCATGCGGATGGATCCGACTCAGGCAGAGTGTTTATGAAGAAGGACATCAATTTTTTCATCAAGTCTATGAAAAAACCCCTGCCCTTCCTATTGCTGAGTCTTCCCTATTTTGGTCTGGATACTGTCTCTATCAGCTTGGTCGATATACAGAGACCCTTCAGGAAGGTGAGACCCTTCTTCAAAAATATCCGAAGGGAAAATGGCGACCCGAGGCGGAATATTTGATCGGTGTCAGCGCCTTTCGGCTTAAAAGGTTCAAAGAGGCGGCAGACCGATTCAAGGATTTCTGGAAGCGTTATCCAAGACATCCTTTGGAAGAGAGCTCTCGTTATGCATTGGCCTGGAGCCTGGTCTCTCTGGGACAATATCCCGAGGGAAGAAGAGTTTTTGAGGACATCCTCCTGACTTACCCTGGAACAAAATTTTCAGATCCGGTCTTCTGGGGAATTATCAAGACCTATTTGGGCACCGATGAAGTGGAGAGGGCCATTTTTCTTTATCAGAGGTTTATATCACAGTTTCTCTCCTCCCCATGGGTAGAACAAATCCTGTTTGATATCGGTCAATATTATTTTGGCAAAAAAGAATACGCCAATGCCGCAAACACTTTTCGTCAATTCCTCAGGACTTATCACGAAAGTGACCTTCGCGAATGGGTTCATTTCATGCTGGGAGAGAGCCTGTTCAATCTGAAAGATTATTCGGGTGCGATCGCTTCCTATCATCAGGTCTTGGAGGAAAAAGGAAGGGCAGTCCTTGAACCCCAAGTTTTTTCAAAATTGGGTTATACCTACTTTTATTTAAAAAATTATTTCTTAATTATGCTCGAAATGAAGAACTAAAGT
>CAZEKS010000302.1:0-3621 GCA_964512795.1 uncultured Syntrophaceae bacterium | reverse complement strand
TCCTTCGCTGCGGGCTGGGGAGTGGAGGGAGTCGGAGATGGTTTCACTCCCCTTTGAACAGCTTCAGGAGGAGCGGTCACCTTTTCCTTCTTTTCTTTCCCTTTTACTACATATATCTCTCTCAGAACTTCTGCCAGATCCTTGGCCTTGGCATTCTGGACATAGTAGACAAAGACACTTAATTTTGACCCTTCTGCGGGTATCTTATCAAGCTCTTTGAGCCATCTCTCCACCTTCTCGAAGACATTGGGAATGGAACTGACGACCAGAAGCGAATTGATCCGTGTGATAGGCGTAAAGGTGATCCCCACCCCTCTCCCTGATTTCGTAGAGACCTCAAAGGAGGTAAAGATTCGCTCCATCTCCTTGGCCACCTCATTCACATCGGCGTTCAAAACAGGATAGAGCCTCACCCTTAAATCGGTGAAGATATCGATGTCAAAAAGGTTGATGATATCGAGACATTTTTTCACATTGGAGTCGACATCTCCGATGATCAGGATATTATAGGGAGGATGCTCCACAAGGTCGGCTTCATCGGAGAGAAAAGGCTTAATCATTTTGGACGTTTCGGTCGCAGGAATATATTTCAAACGGACTATCTGGATCGTATATTTTTCATCGGAAGTTAATCTGGCTGATTCTTTCGTCAACGTAGGAGTAACAGACAATTTTTTTGCGCCACTAAAGGGAACAATCTCGTAAATGTTGTCCCTCTTAACGGCAATGGCTCCGTTCAACTTCAGGATCGATTGAAAAATAATAAAAACATTTTCGGCCGAAAGTTGACCGGACGTATGGATATTGACGACTCCCTTCACTTTAGGGTCAATGATGTAATTTATTTTCATTATTTCTGCCATGACCCGGATCACTTCATAGAGGTCCGCATTGTCAAAGTTGAAGATAAAATCATTTCCTCTCCGAGATTCGTCGGATGTAAGAGAAGAAGGAGGAGCAGGAGTAGATACCGGACCAGAAGAAAGGACTGGAGGTGGCAGAACCGGAGCAGGAAAGTTTGCTTTAGGCCTCTGATCCGACACTTGAGGTTCACTTAAATTGTCCATCTTAGGAATTTCTGAGACTATCCTGGAAATTGCCACTTCTGGCAGGGGGAGAGGTGGTCCACTCTCTATTTTTTGAGGAGTTTCAATATTGGGATCTGACTTAATCAGCGCCTTCTGTCCAGAGCATCCCAGCGCTGTTTGTATCACGAAGAACAGGATCAAACCTTTCCCTAACCCTTTGATGTCTATCATCCTAAAAGACTCCTTCTTAAAAATCTCTAAAAGACTTCACCTTGCTCTTGTGCAGACGGCCCGGCAGGTAAGGGTTCCTCTCTCGAATAAGATGGACGAAGTTCTCTCCTGGCCCGGAGGTTGGGCATGGACATGGGGGTGACAGGCCCCTTCGCGGTCCGATAATGGGACCCTTTTGGCCTCCAACACATTTACCCCAAAAACAAATTTGAAAACCAAATTAAACCGCAAACTTCTATTGGTCGTACTCGGGTGACAGAATAAAGGTAATCAATGTGCGGCTAACACGGAAGTGCATTGGGGTATAGCCTCCCACGCGTATTGTCTCTATTCGTCCCATGTCTGAAACTTCATAGCCGGGATAGATATATCTGGGATATGGATATCTATCCTAATTATCTCGGGTGGTTCATTGGAATATCCACTTATACGGATAGAAGTGAGAAAGTCTTCGAAACAATTTTAAATGACTTCTTTTCTGATGGACTCTAAGCTAATAAAAAATTGAGACCTTTGGGGGAGGAAGCATCAATGATTAAGAGGATATTGCCTAAAGCCGGGTGGTATTCATGATGAAAGGCAACCTGATTCTCAAAATTCCAATACCTTGTCCAAAACGTCAATGAAATGACGGCCTGAGTTTTGCTCTAAGGTGGGGTTGAGTTATCGTCATCCCAAAGGGGGTAATATGAGATGGTTTTAACCACCCCAAAGGGGTGATTTAACATGATCCTCCTCAGGGTTGGACGTTATTTAAATGTTATCGAGAGAGAATAACAGTAGGAGTCAACTATTTTTATAAAGCCTCCTTTACCCTAAAATATGTTCGTTGAGAAAGCATTGCAAAAATAACTCGGATTAGCTTATGAGCCGTCGCAAGTAACGCTTTTTGGGGAGGCAACCCTTCTCTCTTTCTTTTGAGAAAATAGGCCTTGAAGAAAGCATTCTTATTCACCACAGAGGCCGTCATGAGATAGATGGCTCTTCGAAGATGCCGATTGCCTCTCTTGGATAGTTTACTCATCCCCGTAAACTTCCCAGATTGGTGAACAGAAGGATCCATTCCTGCAAAGGCAATGAGCTTCTTGTGATAGGCGAAAAGATCAACCGTACCCATTTCAGCCAGAAACGGCGCAGCGGTCTTCGGCCCCACTCCTTTAATCGATCGGAGAATCTTGAAATCCTCTACTCTCGTGGCCTTACATAGATCCGTGAGGATTTTGGTCACTTCATCCAGCCTCTCTTGAAGATGTAACAGAGTGGCAACCTTGCCCCGCAGAATGATTTCTTTGGCGGGACTTACTGTGCTACAGAGCTTCTGGCCGCTCGAAGGATATCCTTCGCAGAATAGGAAAGTTTGTCTCCCACATAGGGCTCTTTCAGAGCTCTTGAGATGGCTTTGGGCTTCGCCGCTCTCACGAGACGAGCCGATGGATACTCTTGGAGAAACCGAAGCATAACGCCCGTATAGATGTCACCTATGGACTCAAGCTCCGGAAAAGTCGTCCTCAACACCCTCTTAATCTCTACCTTTGTCGCTGAAATTAAATGGCAGAGCGATTCCCTTTCCCGGGAAAGATCCCTGAGATCCTGGAGATCCTGCGAAATAGCCAATTGAGAGACCTCTTCATTGTGCTCCATAAGAAATCTAGCAATCGTCAAGGCGTCCTTTTTATCGGTCTTCGTTTTCCTCAAGGAAAGCTTCGCAAAATTGGCAATCAACAAGGGATTAACCACCATTGTCCGGATCCCTTGGAAATTGAGAAAAGAAAAAAGATTGATGTGATAACAACCCGTGGATTCCATCGCAACGATGGCTTTCGAAAGATCCTCACAGTACCTCGTAATGGTTTTAAGAAGGTCCCCAAACCCATTAGAATCCATCGAGTGGGACTTGGTGAAGAGCTCATTTCCTTTGGCATCGATACCCGCTGCAGAAAACAAATCTTTGGACACATCAATTCCTACAAAGAGACTGTTCACCTCTTTACCTCCTTCTGAGATCAGGCAGGATATGCCTCCCCACCAAACCTCCATCGTGACAAGGGTTCTTGGACCCAATCAACTTATTAGGGCTGTGGGAGGCAGGGAACACACTGTACTAAAGGTTCTCAGACCCAGGAAGAAGTATGTTCTCCTGCCTTTCACTCCCTTTCGTTTACTTCGTTTACTCTCTCTATAACACAATTACTGGTAGGAGGAAGAAGCTTTGAGAAAAGGGATTATAGGCTTTGCTTATAGGTTTTTGCCACGGATTATTTTGAAGAGATGATCTTTGCTTTTCCTTTTTTTCATTTAAATTCGACGAACTGGTCCTTGGGTGCTGAACATACCGGACAAACCTCGGGCCAGACTCCATCCG
>CAZEKS010000301.1:0-3621 GCA_964512795.1 uncultured Syntrophaceae bacterium | reverse complement strand
ACTTCGGATTCATAAAAAGTGGATAGCAGGAGGACTCGTCTTCCTTTTGGTCTGGCTTTTCCCCCTCTCAGCGTTCTGCCAAAAAGCCTCCATCAAAGATGTGAAGGTGAAGGGGGCGAATAGCGCTTGGGAGGTTAGTTTTGATGTGGAGAACTGTTTTACAAATAAGATGGAGGAGGCTATCCAGTCAGGGATACGGACGACCTTCACCTTTTATATCCGTCTTTATCAGAAGAGAAGTTGGTGGAGAGATCGGAAGTTTGCCTCTGTTGAGGTTCGTCACACGGTCCTGTACCATCCTATTCAAAAAGTGTATCAAGTAAAATTAGGGGAGAAGCATCCCCCTCTGGCCGTTTCAAGTTTGGAGGAAGTCAAGAGGCTGATGTCAAAAGTGAAAGAGTTGGAAATCCGATCTTCCTCTCCACTCAAACCAGGAGTTCCTGCTTATTTTCGGATCAAGGCCGAATTGGATCCGGTCAGACTTCCTCTACATTTAGAGTATCTCTTCTTTTTCGTCTCTTTATGGGATTTTGAAACCGATTGGCATCTCGAACCTCTTCCGCCATAAAAAATCCCCTCTTGCTCTCTCTTGCTAAAAGGGGGGCGAAGGGGATTAAACAAGATCATAAGAAAAACCGGATAACGATGAAGAAAGCACTTTCCCCTGATGCAAGAAGACGACGAAATGAGCTGATCATCATTGGGATCATCTCCATCCTCATTATCATCCTTACAACTATCGAGATGAGATTCCCCCAAATAGAGGGGAAAATCCCTATCACTAACAATATCATCATCTTCAGCCTGATCAACATCAACATCATCCTAATTCTCCTCCTGATTTTTTTGGTGATCCGGAATCTTGTAAAACTGATCTTTGAGCGGAAACGGAAAGTTCTGGGAGCCAGGCTCAGAACCAAATTGGTAGTGGCCTTTGTCAGCCTTTCCCTCGTTCCAACCATCCTTCTCTTTTTGGTGGCCGTGGGCTTCATCACCAATAGTGTGGAACATTGGTTTAGCGCCCAGGTGGAGCAGTCCCTTCAAGGATCCTTAGAAGTGGCTCAGACCTATTATCGAGATTTTGCCAACGATGTGGTCTCCGCCGCTCAACAGGTCAGTAAGTCCCTCTCCGAACAAGGTATTCACAAGGGATCAAGAGAATTGAACTTTTTGAGGGAACAACTAGAGGCCAAGCGAAAAGCATACTATCTCAGCACCCTCGGGATATTTTTGGAGGGAGAGGGAAATACGATTGGAGTAGTGGATCCCACGCTCAAACCTGTTTTCGTCCAGCTTCCGAAGGATTTGTTAGAGGCAGGGCTATCGGGGAAAGAGGTTTCCAGAATCTTGTCTGTGGGAGAAGGAGAGATGATTACTGGTATCGCCCCCATTTTCAACGTTTCGGAAGGAGGGGGGGTAGTGGGAATCGTTGTGGCATCGCATTTTATTCCGAAAAGTCTAACGGTCAAGATGCGTGAGATCTCACAGGCTTTTGTGGAATATAAGCAATTGAAGATTTTGAAAAAGCCGATCAAGTTTAGCTACATGATGGCTCTGCTGATGGTGACCCTTCTCATCGTCTTCTCGGCCACCTGGTTTGGCTTCCATTTAGCCAAGGATATTACGGTTCCCATCAAAGACTTGGCAGAGGCCACCTCTCGGATTGCTTCCGGAGATCTCAATTTCCGAATTCAGATGAAAGCGGCCGATGAGATTGGGATGCTTGTCCAATCCTTCAATCAGATGACGGGGGACCTCCAGGTGAGCCGTTCTGAGCTGGAACAACGGAAGAAATATATGGAGATCGTCCTGAAAAATGTGGCCGCTGGCGTGATCTCCATCGATGAGAGAAGAAATGTGACGACAATCAACACTTCAGCGGAGCAGATGTTAGAAATCAAAGGAGAAACGGTCTTGGAGAAAGATTTCTCCGAGGTATTGCCGAAGGAGTATGTGGGACAGATTGAACGATTATTGAACGAACTCAAATATGCTCGGAAAGATTCCATAGAGAGACAGGTTATTGTGAACCTGGAGGGAAAATCCTTACCCCTGTTGATCAATCTGACGACCCTGAAGGATGAGGAAGGAGAGTCGCTCGGTACCGTGGCTGTCTTCGATGACCTCACCCAGTTGATTAAAGCCCAGCGGATGGCTGCCTGGAGGGAGGTGGCCCGCCGGATTGCTCATGAGATCAAGAATCCGTTGACCCCTATTCAACTTTCTGCTCAACGGCTGAGGAAAAGGTACCTGGAGAAGCTTCAACCCGATGGGACGGTCTTTGATGAGTGCACCCGGACGATTGTGAAACAGGTTGAAGAACTGAAGGGATTGGTCAATGAATTCTCGAACTTTGCTCGAATGCCGGCTTCCCAACCTACTCCCAATCATCTCAATGAGATCATTCAGGAGACGCTCGCGCTCTTTCAGGGGTTCCAAAAACAAGTCCATTTTGAATTTGTTCCCAACGAGCTTCCTGTCCTCAATGTCGACCGGGATCAGATGAAGCGAGTGATGATCAATTTGGTCAAAAATAGCCTTGCCGCTATCGAAAACGGAGGGGAGATCAGAATCCAGACAAGTTACAATCCCAAATTGCAGACAGTCCACATTGAGGTGAGTGACAATGGTTGTGGGATCCCTGACGAAGACAAAGGGAGACTATTCGAACCCTATTTTTCCACTAGAAAAAGTGGGACAGGATTAGGGCTGACCATTGTCAATGCCATCATCTCTGATCACAACGGATATATCCGGGTACGGGACAACAAACCCAAGGGCACGACCTTCCTCATCGAACTCCCCGTCCGTGTTTAAAAGAACGCAAAGCGCATAGCGGTTGGGGCATGGCGTAAGAACCCACCAGCAAATTGACCTCTTTTCTCCTTTCCCTTGATGGGAGGAGAGCATTTGGAGTGAAGGAATCCTTTGATTTAAATCTATTTTTCCGCTAAAATAAATATAAATAGCCAAGAAGGTGATTTCCCTAGTAACTTAACTATTTGACTTTATTATCGCTATGCGCTTAGTGCTATGCTCTATGCGTGGTTTGAGAGATGGGCGAAAAACTAATTTGTCAGAATAAAAAGGCATTTCATAACTACTTTATCGAAGAGACGTACCAGGCCGGGGTCTCCCTGCTTGGGTCTGAGGTCAAATCCCTGCGGGAGGGAAAGGTCAATCTGGGGGATAGCTACGGCGATATCAAAAGGAGCGAGGTCTTTCTTGTCGATGCTCATATCAGCCCTTATCCCCAGGCCAACAGATTGAATCACGATCCATTGAGGACGAGGAAACTCCTCCTTCATAAAAAGGAGATCAAACGCCTCATTGGCAAAGTGGAGCAGAGGGGGTATACGCTGATCCCGGTCAAGCTCTACTTTGTCAATGGAAGGGTGAAGGTAGATCTCGCTCTCGCAAAAGGAAAGAAGCTCTTTGATAAGAGGGAGACTCTCAAGAAGAGAACCATGGAACGTGAGATGGAAAGGGGGCGAAAAGGGTTCGACGGGGATCGTTGACGTCAGGGCTGCATACCGAGGTCCCATTGGCTCGTAAAACAAATGGGGTTAAACATAATCGCAAACAACTACGATTATGCCCTGGCTGCCTAAGGGCAGCTAG
>CAZEKS010000300.1:0-3628 GCA_964512795.1 uncultured Syntrophaceae bacterium | reverse complement strand
CTTGTTTCGAACGCCATCAAATACACTCCCGAGGGTGGGAGGATCGGGATGACCTTTTGGTCCGGCGCCAATGAAACCATCCGCATTGTCCTCAGTGATAGCGGCATTGGAATACCCAGGGAAGAAATACCTCGTTTGTTTACAGAGTTCTTTCGAGCCTCGAATGTCAAGCACGTCATTGGCACCGGCTTGGGACTGACCATCGTTAAAGAAATCGTGGACCAACACGGCGGTGAGATTCATGTGGAAAGTGAAGAAGGCCTTGGAACCACCTTCATTATCCATCTTCCTTTTGCCCCCGAGGAGATTGTGCATTCTTAGACTGCGGTGATACGGATCGGCGGCGTGGTCTTCGTAAATTTAGAAGTCTCATCAAACTTACTTAAATAACTTAAGAACGCCCGCGAGGTTCGGACCCAATAGTGGATAACAGCTCCTCTACCGATAACGCCTTCATCCCGGGACGAAGCGTCAAAATGGCAGGACCTTGTTTCGAGGGGCGATAGATGAGATAACTCCTGACATCGTAATTGGAAACTGCGTTTGACAGGCGATGAAGGGATTCTGCCATCTCTGGCATCGCCGTCCGGGATGCCTTTGCCTCAAGAAGCATCAGCCTCCGATTCGCCTCTGGAACCAGGAAATCAACCTCAAGGCCTTGCTGATCCCGGAAGTAGTAAAGTTGTCTCAGCTTGCCCGAATTAATTTGGTGTTTGATGATTTCTGAAGCAACAAACCCCTCAAAAACGGGGCCTAAGAACGGCGATTGGCTCAACATCTTTTCAGATTCGATCCCCAGCAGGTAACAGGCAAGTCCCGAATCAACAAAATAGAGCTTTGACGATTTGACCAGTCGCTTCCCAAAGTTTTCGTAAAAGGGCGGGATCAGGATGATTTGAGAGGTAATTTCGAGAATGTTCAGCCATTCGGAAATCGTAGGCACAGAAACCCCAAGGGGAGCAGCCAGATCGGTACGATTGAGGATTTGCCCGCAGCGGCTCGCCAAGAGCGAAAGAAAGCGGCGGAACGTTGCCAGATCCCGTATGGAGCTGATCGCCCGAACATCCCTCTCGAGATAAGTCTGTAAATATGAACGAAACCATACCTGGGAAGTTGAAGGACGGGCGAGGACTTCCGGAAATCCTCCCTTTAGGAGGGAAACCTTGGGGGTCTCCGAAACCGCGAGGGGAAGGAGTTGGAAGACGGCCGCCCGGCCCGCCATCGATTCGGTGACGCCTTTCATCAGCGCCGCTTCCTGAGACCCCGTCAACAACCACTGGCCCTTCCGTTTGGGGAATCGGTCAACCTGGGCTCTCACATAATTGAGAATCTCGGGCACGTTCTGGATTTCGTCCAGGATCGCCGGGGGACGAATTTCCTCGATGAACGACCGCGGGTCCGCCCGCAGACGCGACACCGCATCAGGGTCCTCCAGTAAATAATATTGAGCCTTGGGAAAAAGTTTCCTGAGGAGGGTCGTTTTCCCGGCCCGCCGAGGGCCGGTCAGAATCATTCCTGAAAAATTCCTGGCGGCTCGCAACAGCTCTGATTCGATCAGTCGGGGGATATATTTCATTTTGAGTATTTTAAACTTTCACTTTAGAGTTGTCAAGCCCCATTTACCCTGTTTTGTAGAAACTTATGCCGCATCTCCTGGCTGGCCCTCCTACCCTTTGCGGCTTGTGGCTGCTTCGCTTTACTCCCTAAAACGTGTAGCCATATCGGAGGGCTGGATCTTCTTTAACTATTTTTTGGCTGCGAGCAATACCTGACTGACGGATATCTCATTGAGTTCAGCAGCCAAGCGGTTACAGATAAGGCTCAAAACGGACCTGGATTTAGCGGAAAGAATGAGGAAGTTATGAGCAGTCGTTCCCTAAATTGGAACATCGCAAACCTGACCCGAGAGCGCCACCTCATAAATTTAAGAAGTCTGACAAACGTTACATAAATAACTTAAGAACGTTGGTTCTCGCAAATATTCCAACCTCAGAGACCTGTTCAGGTGGAGGATCTTATTTCGCCTGCCGTCTCCGCATGCCTTTTATTTCCTGTGCAATCTTTTTAGTATCCAACTCTTTTAACCACTTTGCTCTTTCCTTGGTATAGTCTCCTGCCCCGGTCTCAAACTGCTGAATAAAACGCACCATCCCTACAGGTCCTAAAGCTTTCGTCAAAGCTTCAAGACCTAACCTCCTAATAGCACTAAGATTCACTGTTTGGGTGCTCATTTTTCTATTTCCTCCATCAACCATTTTACAGGGTTTTCTAATCTTACTTTCAAAACCCCCTTTTTCTGTAAAGCTTTCCTTAACAATTCATCATCCGTAGTCAAAAAGACGTCAGCCCTCCCTTTTTCATGTTGTGAATATTGTGATCAACGTTCCCTCGATTCTCCTCTATTCGAATCTTAGAGGTGAAATTCATCTTTGATCTTGAGTTTGATCTCATCTAACAAAGAAGGCTTTATGAACAAGGAACTCTTTCGGGGGATACTTTCAAGAATCTTTAGAACCTCTTTCGGTTCCAGTTGCTTTCGCCTTATGGAACGTACAAGAATGCCAACGGTCCCGTGAACTCTGTGGCCCATGCGTTCAGCAACCAATCGTGCAGCGGAATCATCTGTGAGAAAAAGAGCTTCCGGCTCCCTCTCCATGAGGGCTAATGCCTCAATTTCTCCAGCATCAAGTGAGAAAATACGGCACATTGCAATGAGCGTCTGATTGCGCGGAAATGCAACGGACGATTCAACAAAGTGAAGGTCACTTTTAGCAAAGAGGGTTGGCCGTTTCTCCTGGACTTCATCTTTGACGGCAGGGCTTATTACGACCTCATGGAAATCTTTGAGAAGATAAAGAGAGTCGATTTCGTCCAAATGGATAATAGGGCCGGCGTCGCAGACGACTTTCAACAGGGAGTTACTCATTTCCGTGGAGGCCCCATTCCACATCGGCATGGATGAATTTTTCCATCAGCTCAGGGCGATGGGTATCCACGAAACGTCGCAAAGCCTCAGAAAGAAGTTCCCCTTCATCCCGGAACCAGCCCTCCCTGACAAGGGATTCGGCTTTCCTATAAAGCTCATCGGGTATTTCGGTCCGGACTGTCTTCATTAGTTACCTCCTCCGTCTCAAACACATTATACCACAATTATTCGCGAGGTGGGAAGGATTTCAACAGCCGATAATTCGGCTGCCTCGCTCCGACGATGCTGGCCGGAAGGGATCAGATTGATTTAAAAGACTAAGTGGCGGTCACCCATTAAAAGGCACCTGTCAAGAGAAAAAACTATTCCTACCGTAAGAGGAGTATCTTCTTCCCCTTCCGGCGTTGGTATCGGAGTGGGCGAAACAAATCAATAGAGTCATCCCCATCTTTCCCTTTGCCGTAGTTTCTTTTGAGTTTGCAGTGTCCGTCTCGGAACGAGTCGTACCGACTTGACGGCACCAGTCACCCATCAGGCTCTAGATCTGCAGAAAAACGAGAGCTCCTCCTCTGCGACCCCTGTCCCGCAAGGCGGGACCCAGAAAATCTTCGGTTCCAGGCCGTGTCCAATTCGTGGTTTACAGATCCCATGGTTGTTAGCCAATCCCTCGTGGCTCACGGCGTGGGCGGTCAAGACATTGAT
>CAZEKS010000299.1:0-3642 GCA_964512795.1 uncultured Syntrophaceae bacterium | reverse complement strand
CCTCCTTAAGCTTGCCTTCCTTGTTTGCCTTAACCCAGTACCGTATTGTCGAGGGAGCAACCGATAGCCTACGCCCCACCTCCGGTATTCTTAATCCCCCTTCCGTTACCAGTTTCACTGCTTCCTCTCGAAGCTCCTTCGTATAGATCGCTCTGGGAATCCTTTCCATTCTGACACCTCCGTCTTTAGTATTTTACCTCAACTTTGGTGTCCACTAAAGTCATCTTACCCCAAAGCGAGAGTGAACTGCCCGAATGGCTACGGAAAGATACTAATTCACTCAGGAAGGCCTAGCAAAGAGGATGAATGCCGGGATTGCCAGCATCAAGAGGTGGGAGGGAGCGACGGTTGAGGATCGACTTCAGGAAACTCCAGAAAAACATCCAGAAAAAAAAGCTTGACATTTTAGAAAATTATTTCTATAAAATCACTTAAAAAAGGAAATTATTTTTATTTTAAAAGAGGCAATTGAAGAATTCAGTTAAAATGTCAATTGGCGTCACCATGCTAATCCAGCATTGGTAAATTATGATAGGAAAGGAGATCAACATAAAGACAGAAGGAATTCCAAAAGAAAATAACGAGGCGTCAAGCACAAGAAAAAAGTAGAGTTAGATTCTTGATAAGAGAAGAACTACAGGACCGGGGAGGAGGTGGTGAGATTAAAAATAAATAGGTCCAGAAGGCGAGGGTAAGGAAACTTTCCACAAAAGAGTCAACCATGTCCAAAATAGGGCCAGGAGGAGGTAAAAAATGAAAAACAAGAAAGGTGTAGGGCTGAAGACGGCGATGATGCTCGTAATCATCGTGGCCATCATCGCGGTAGCGGGTGTATTTCCGGCAACAAGCCAGGCAAAAGAAATGAAATTTAAGCACGGAAAGACCGTATGGCTCTTAATGCCATTTACCGGTGAATATTGG
The DNA here is from genome assembly GCA_964512795.1 of uncultured Syntrophaceae bacterium. Classification (GTDB taxonomy): domain Bacteria; phylum Desulfobacterota; class BSN033; order BSN033; family UBA1163; genus UBA1163. The sequence continues at coordinate 2,721 of CAZEKS010000299.1, read as the reverse complement.
TGGAATACGATCGTAGAGTATATAGGGAAAGCAGTAAAGCTTGATGGTTGGAACTTCAACTTTGCCACTGCAGATGGATCGGACACAACGCAATTCGATCAAATAACTACCTATGCACAAAAGGCCGATATTTTGTTCGTCTTTCCCACCAGCTTTACTGCCATAAATGAGGCTGTAAGGATAGCAGAAGAGCAATACCACTGTCCCGTAGTTTCATTTAAAGGCTATATAACGGGGAAAAGTCGTTTTTGCGAAATGTACGACGACCTGGGTGCAGGAGAATTGATGGCCAAGGAAGCAGTTCAGTGGATACAGAAAAAATACGGCACAACAAAGGGTAAGACTGTGATTGCCGTCAATGGAGATCTTAAACAGAGCGGCTGGAAATTGAGACAGGACGGATTCGATTGGATCAAGGAAAACCATCCAGAAATCAACTATATAGCAATCCAGGGCGGTCTATCGCCTGAGGGATGGGCAGATGTTGCAGATGCCTGTATTGCGGGGGCCGGATCGGATGCCGCTGCAATACTTTCGGGAAGCGATGGCCCCTACCTGCTGGGTACTATGAATGCATTAGCAAAATATGGCAAACTGTACTACATAGGAGACCCAAAGCATATATTCGTAGCCAGCATCGACGGAAAACCATCGACGTTGGCGTGGCTAAGACAGGGGTATGTTGACTCGGTCTATTCGCAGGTCCCTGATGCCATATCTTTTTCAGCGTGGGAGGTAGCGAAAAAATACATTTTGAAAGATGCATCATATCAGTATCCACCGTACAAAATGCCCGAAATCCCAGTGCCACTCACGGTTAAGCAACCCAAAGGCTGTTATTGGGGTGGCAAAGACTTGGTTATGAAAATAGAAACATTTCCGTATTCCAAGACCGCTATAGGCAGAACGCCAGTCCCTCGTGTCGATAAGAACAACGTTAATACATGGGATTTATATGGAAATAGTATCATTAAGTTGCTCGGTGAAGATATAAAGCCTACCCCAACATTTGCAGCTAAAGGAACAGAACCAGCATGGTCCAAGAAACTCATAAGCGAATACAAAACATGGTCTGGGAAATAGCTGGTCAGCTAGTGCTTCGACCGCATTAGTTGCTAACCGAACACAGTTCTGCCGTAATGTTCCCCTCCGTGGGAACATTACGGCAAGGAGGAATAAGTACAAGTCATTTTGCGTCGGGCGCCTACTTGCACCTGATCAGGATGAGACTGGGAGAGGTGGGCTTCAATTCCTGAGAAGATTATTAGGATCGAGGGTTTAGAATGAAAGGCGCTGGCCCAATATTGGAGGTGAAGAATATTTCGAAGAATTTTGGCACAGTCAGGGCTCTTAGTAATATTTCATTTGATCTTGAGGGAGGTAAGATTCTGGGATTGGTTGGAGATAATGGTGCCGGGAGGACTACTCTCCTAAAAATTTTGAGTGGTGGCCTTCAGCCGTCCGGCGGAAATATTTACCTTAAGGGTAAGGAAACACAGTTCAAGAGCCCCGCTGACGCGATGAAAAAAGGAATAGCGATCGTGTACCAGTTTCTAGAATTAGTGGACATTGCGCAGGTATGGGAAAATTTCTTCATGGGCAGGGAACTAACCAAAAGAATAGGCCCCTTTGCGTTCCTGGACGTAAAAAAGATGAAGCATTTAACAGCAGAATCGATCGCGAAATATGGCCATACATTCAACATAGAGCGTGAAATCGGAGAACTCTCCGGGGGACAAAGACAAATTATAGCAGTCACCAGGGCCATCGAAGCGAACCCCGAAATCCTTTTGCTAGACGAGCCCACCCAGGGCTTATCGAAAAGAGTTATAAAAGATATTTTTGATCTCCTAAGAAAGGCTAAAGAAGAGAAAGATACCTCAATTATCATCACCGGTCAGTGGTATGAACAGGTGAGTGATTTAATTGACGATGTAAAAGTCCTTAGGAGGGGCGAGGTTGTGGGCCATTTTGATGCAGAATCAGCTAACAGAGTGAAGATCTTCAAATTAGCAATGGGTTTGACAACCTGATAAGATCGTGCGTTTGCTGTACACATCAGCAAAAAGCCGTCGTCGAGGGTGAAGCGTTTGCCACTGGGTTTTGAAGGGATAGACCAAGATAACGTATTCGTTTGAAATTCATGATTTTTATTCAGAGGGGGAATCTATTTTTATCCCTGTGATCGATACCTTAGGTAACAGGTGAGCGGGAGGAGTGGATCTGGATCAATTATGGAGGTGAAGAATATTTCGAAGAATTTTGGCACAGTCAGGGCTCTTAGTAATGTGTCATTTGACCTTGAGAGAGGTAAGATTCTGGGATTGGTTGGAGATAATGGTGCTGGGAAGTCTACTCTCCTAAAAATCTTGAGTGGTGATCTTCAGCCGTCCGGCGGAGAAATTTACCTTGAGGGAAAGAGCACACGGTTCAAGAGTCCGGCTGACGCTATGAAAATAGGAATAGCGATCGCATACCAGTTTTTAGAATTAGTGGACATTGCGACGGTATGGGAAAATTTCTTCATGGGGAGGGAACTAACCAAAAGAATAGGCCCCTTTGCGTTCCTTGACATAGAAAAGATGAAGCACTTAACAGCAGAAGCAATCGCGAAACATGGCCCTAAATTAGACATAGAGCGAGAAGTTAGAGAACTCTCTGGGGAGCAAAGACAAATTATAGCAGTCACCAGGGCCATCGAAGCGAACCCCGAAATCCTTT
>CAZEKS010000298.1:0-3646 GCA_964512795.1 uncultured Syntrophaceae bacterium | reverse complement strand
TGTCGTAAGCAAACTTGAATTTGGAGAGTGTCTTTTGGACAGGACCGAATTGAGACCAATCTTCGGGCGTAAGCCCTGATAGACCGAAGTCCTCGGATATTCCTGCTTCCTTAAAGATCTCAGCGAGCTCCGAATTGATCTCATAAGCCTTGCGAAAATCCTCCGTCTTATTCAACCGCTCAAGTATCTCAATGGGAAAGGTATGTGAGATGGAGTCTTCGAACTCCTCGAGATTGAACTGTGGATCTTGAGCCGTTTTCCTCATGTTCTCTTGATGGTCAGGAAATTCTGTGTGGACGAGGTTCCGGGAGGACAGAGTCCAGTATGTGTCAAAGGGTTTCCGCTTTGAGGCGGGCAAATAATGGATTCGGTTCACGATGAGACTGGCCTGCTCCCGGATTAGATCATGTTTTTTCATTAAGTAAGCGATCCATTGTTCTCGATTCCTATCCGAAAAGAAGATTCCCCACAATCTTCTCGCGACAAGGGTTCCTGATTTGTTAATGGTATCTTCCCACTCCTGGAGGGATTCTTTTGAGACCACATTCCCTAAAGCCTTGAAGATGGCCTCGTTCAGGGTTTTTTGGCCATGGGCATATCGCGTTGCTGCCACGACCTTCTCTTCATAACCCCTTGCCTTTGATACCTTTCAATCCCCTCCCATTCGGTTACGACATTCTGTATGTATCCCAGCGACTCTTCCTTTTCCCTCTGATCGAGCCAGCGACTCTCGAGGCCATAGAAATTGAGAGCCATCTCCAATAATGTTTCATAAGCATATTGTCTGAGGCATACTTTTCGATGAAAGGCTTCTTTTGTCTCACCCGCAAGGGGTCTGGCCTCATAGAAGCGGATGCCAAGCTGTCGAATGACTCCGGACACCGTTTTAGAGAGCCTCCCTTCATCTCGGGAAAGAGCAGATGATCCGCGGCAAGAGATGTCTGCCCGGACTGAGTGAGTTGAACGATGTGGGCAACGTGGTCATCGTTGATCGGTGGTTTTGTCTCAAGACAAAGCCTCTCAGGACAACTCGAGTTCGCCAGTTGATTGATCGTCTCTTGGGTGATGTCTTTCATCTTTCTCCTCCAAGGGAACTCAAATGCTTTTCGAAGTGTCTCTCAAGGAGAGACCAGTAATCCTCCTCATATTTCGTGAGGAGATGGCATAGCCTCTCTCGAAAAAGGTTCTTATCGTCGGGTTCCTTTCTGTTCAGTAAGAAACCAAACGTGATATGGAGGAGCTGCCTGGAATCCTCTTGATCCAGAAGAGAAGGAAGATCTTGATCCGAAAGATCTTCGAGCCTTGGAATTCGATGGAGATCGGTTGTCACATGATAGAGTCTGGAGGCCTCTTCAAATTTGGATAGGGCATATTGATGCATTTCCCGATAAAGAGATGGATTTACCAGGGCAACCAGACGCATGGCCTCAAGCCAACTCGTCCCAGCTGTTTTGAGATGGAGTCGTCCTCCTGCCAACTCCCCCATATGGGGGAAGACGGAAAATTTATCACTTCCGGAATGGATGGAGAGCTTATAGTTCCCATAATCTTGGGCAATGAGCACGTGTTGATAGAAATGTCTACGAAAGGTGTCGATGTTTCCGCGGTAATCCACTCCCTTTTGGAACTCACCGGTGAATCGGGGTGCAAGGGAATCGATGTGGACCCCCCTGTGGATTAACTGGAGGATAAAGAAAAAATGATTTTCAGGAGAGGTAGCGAAAGGGGTCTCATCAATGGAGACTTCAAAGTCCACAGGGACGCGGTTTCCTTTATTGGACCGAATCCATTCATAGACCTCTTCCGTAAAGTCAACGGCTCGGTGGAAGAGAAGGGTATTTCGTTTGACACCTTCTTCATCGAACTGAATTGAAAGTTCTCCACGGGGTCCTTTCAAAGAGAAGGTTTTGCCCAGGAAGAAATGAAAAATGACCTTAGCATCTCCTTCATCGATCTCCTCCTGAAATCTCCGATCAACCACCTCCTTTGAACTGAGGTAGGTCTCAAAATTTAGTTTCTCGGACAGATCGAGTGTGACCATGGAGACTCCTGCGTCCAGGGCGTTTTTGACCTCAGGGAGGGACTTCAGATGGTCCCATCGGCCCCATATCCCCTCCGGTAATTTTCCTGAAAGACAGACCAGGCTGTGTCGCGAATCATCTCTCTAAAATCCCTTCCTGTCTGTCCATTTTCTCGGACGGATTGTTGAGCCAGTACAGGACGCACATTGAATTTTTCGACTGCCCGGATGTGACCCGGAGTGGCCATTCCCAGGCGATCTCCAGCGCCAATGGTGAATGGGTATTTTCGAAGAGGGACGGGTTTTGTATAGGGGAAAAGGGCCATCAGACACTCAGTATTCTCGGAGGAAAGATTGCACACCTTGAGGGAGGAGCTTTGATGATAGCATTCCCCTTGGAAAATCTCTGAAAGGATACGGTTCTTTTCCCCCTGTGACCACGAGTTTTTTGCCTTCGGTGGTTTGAATCAACCCATAAGTTAATCCATTCAAAGAACAGACGGACTTGGGATAAATCTTCAGAAGATCGACGGAAAATCCCTTGACGATTTGGAATAGATGGTCGCTGGCACGAGGCCCAATGGAACGCACAAAGTTACTCAATCTGAAATCCTCTGTTGTCTCCAAAGATCAGACAATATTCCATAAGACTTCTTATACACGAGATTTTCATAAACATCAAGAACGACGAATCCCCTTGTTCCTTCTCCCCTCGCCTTCGAGACCGTGTCGTAATGAGCAAAATGGTGAAAAATGTAATGCTAAACCTTGGACTGATGAAGATCAGGCTTGTTTCAGCATCTAATAAAATCAATTTGTTATGAGACCCTGAAATAAATTCAGGGTGACAAAATAGTAGTTACGACACAGTCTCTTCTGAGACAGAGGGGCGGGGCAGAGGATAAAAATAATGTCGTAAAGCGATGTTGCGGCCTTGAGTTTTTTTAAGTTTTAGTTTAAATGATTTTATCGTGAAATTTAGTCCAAGATATTTGATCTCGATAAACCCAGAATCATATCGATGCGGTGTGCAAAGACACGACCATCTATTTTGATGGAAAGATTGTCATGGATAATGGTAAAATGAAAATTTGAACCATATCTCCTCGCAGATGGAGCAGTTTAAGAAATGATGCCACGTCAGAAAAGCTTCTCTTTGAATAAGGGGAGGCACTATTTTTCTGGTAATGAGGCGGCGGCGGAAGGCGCCATTGCAGCAGGATGTCGATTTTATGCAGGCTATCCCATCACACCTTCCAGTGAGCTCATGGAGCGGATGGCGGTTCGTTTGAAAGATATCGGAGGGGTGTTCATCCAGATGGAGGATGAGATTGCCTCTATCTCTGCCGTGATCGGGGCCTCCTGGGCGGGTGGCAAGGCCATGACCGCCACGTCAGGACCCGGATTCAGCCTGATGCAGGAGGCGATCGGATATGCGGCCTTCACGGAGACGCCCTGTGTCATCGTTGACGTGCAGAGGGCAGGCCCCTGTACCGGCCAAGCCACGAGAGTCGGAAGCGGCGATATCATGCAGGCGAAATGGGGTTCCCATGGCGACTATCAGGTGATCGCCCTCTCTCCCTGGTCCGTTCAGGAGATGTACGACCTCACTGTCCGTGCCTTCAA
>CAZEKS010000297.1:0-3649 GCA_964512795.1 uncultured Syntrophaceae bacterium | reverse complement strand
TTCTCGGGCGAAAAACCACCTTGGACTTATCTATCTTCAGTTTTAAAAGGTCTTCATTTTCCATGTACTATGCCCCGTCTGTGTAATTTTACTATTTTCATAGAACATTATCCATTTGTCAAATCAAAAAAGCCATTGAATTTGCAAGAATTTTATTCTGATTGAAAAAGTGGAGCATCCGATTGACTATATTTCCGCGAATTTGTAAACTCTCCTCTAAATAAATTCCATATGACAGGGGCGATAAGCCTGTAGGAGAAAAACGATGAAGATTTTTAATAAAAACTTCTTCCTCGGTGTGGGTGCAGGAGTATTGATTACAATCCTTATTCTCGTGGTTGGAGGTTATCTGTTGATATGGTGGTTTTCCAGCCAGAAGATACCTGGAGGTGAAAAAATACTTGAGAGTAGTTTAGAGGCGCCACCTTTTCCTTCAGCCGTCTTGGCTGATTATGATTGGACTGTTAAATCTCTCGATGGTCAGGATTTCAAAATGGCCGATGCAAAAGGGAAAGTGGTGTTTCTCAATTTCTGGGCCACCTGGTGTCCTCCTTGCGTCGCTGAAATGCCAAGTATTCAAAAGCTTCATAAAAAGTTAAAAGATGAAGGAGTCGTCTTTCTCTGTATTTCAAATGAAGAGACTTCTAAAGTCAGTCGGTTCGTCAGAGAAAAGGGGTTTGCCTTTCCGGTCTATACCATGCAAGGCTCACCACCGGCCGTTTTCAAGTCGCCAGGTATCCCCGCCACATTCATACTATCTCCGGGTGGAAAGATAGCCTTCAAACATGTTTGCGGTGCAAAATGGGATGACGAGAAAAGCATCGATTTTATAAAAGGGCTGATGAAATAATTTGCTTCGCAAACCCTCTTGTTCAAAAATATTTTAGTAGGATATGTTAAAAGGCTTCGGTAGGTAAATTCAGATTGATTAAATGCTTGCTGTTTATATTATTTATGATTCTCCCTCTTTTTGCCTGTGCTCCCGTAACGAAGCAGTCGCTTCCGTCTCTTCAACCGGAGATGGATGAGGCGACCTACAACCGCATCCTTGAAAAACTTATGTCTTGACCTCTCTTATCTTTACATCTTGGCCCATGCCCGTCACCCTTTTTGGTAACTTCATTGTCCTGGCAGCTTACCACTCATCATAGAATCTTTTTCTCTCTTTTCAGTAATAAAATTGAAGGCAGAGGAAAAAGGTGGCAGTATTAGTGGAATGGATGGTTTCCAGAAAGGAGAAGCGGGCCCTGAGGGCGGGATGGGGCATTTTCATCGGAACACTCCTTGGCACGATACTGAAATTAGGAGCCTCCGGAATCATGGCTTACTATTTTCTTCTCGCAGTCGTTTAATGTTACATAATCCAGGCTGGAAAACTTTCTTATTTCTTTTCAAACAAAGATCTATGGCTTTGATCTTCAGTAACTATGTTCACTCTTTCCCTGATGACAGCAAAGATTCATTAATATTATTGAAGATTGGCGCCGATTTAAGTATGATAGGAAGTAGAAGTCTTACAGTGCCGATGTCTGGGCGAATCCCCATATCTTCAAACTGGATGAGGAGAAAAGGCCGTCTTCTACAGAGGCTCTTGGAAATGACAGAGATTTATGGAAGGGCTTAGATGGTTATGCAATGAAGATCTCGTGGGCGTTTACGAAACCCTATCCAGGAGGTAACGCATGGCTGTACCAATAAAACATGGTAGAAGAAGAGCTCCAAAGATCGGTGAAGGTCGTGAGAACACGATGAAAAACAAGACACAGAACATCCTCATCGGAGGCGAGGCAGGACAGGGATTGCAAACCGTAGGACACATTTTTTCAAAGAGTTTGGTGAGAAGCGGTTTTTCTGTGCATGTGACACAGACTTATGAATCCCGGGTCCGTGGGGGACATAACACCTTTGCGATTCGCATCGGGAAAGAGGAGGTGTTGGCCCCGCAAGAATCGATTGACCTATTAATCGCCCTTAATGAAGAAACGATCGATATGCATCGCAAGGAACTCACATCCAAAGGGTGTATCATTGGGAACGCAGAATGGAAAGAAGGGGCGAAAAATTGGATTGGCGTGCCCCTGAAACAGTTCGGAAATGAAATCTACTGGAACACTGCGTGTTTAGGGGTGGCGGCGGCTCTGATGGGCTTGGACCGCCAAGTCGTAATCAAAACCCTTGAAGACACCCTGGGAAGGGGGAAGGTTGAAGAAAACCGTAAAATTCTTGATGCCAGCTACAGCTGGCTGGCCGAGCGATCCTGTGTCTGGGAAAAACTTCCCACCGTTCCGAATCCACCCCCTCGTTTGATGATGAACGGTCACGAAGCAATTGCTCTCGGGGCGATCTCCGTCGGCCTAAAATTCTGCGCCTTCTATCCCATGAGCCCTTCAACCTCCGTCGCCCAAACCCTGATCGACTGCTCAGAGGAGATGGGTCTTGTGATTGAACAGGCAGAGGATGAAATCGCAGCCATCAACCTCGCGATTGGAGCGTCCTATGCCGGGGTGCCGAGCATGGTGCCTACCTCCGGAGGCGGATTCGCATTGATGGTTGAGAGCGTCAGCCTCGCTGCCATCAGTGAGACTCCCGTGGTGATCGTGATCGGCCAGAGACCAGGGCCTGCAACCGGACTGGCCACAAGAACAGAACAGGGTGAACTATGGTTCGTCCTCCATGCAGGCCATGGGGAGTTTCCCCGGGCTATTTTCGCCCCGGGGACGATTGAGGAATGTTTCCATCTTACGCGAAAGGCATTTGAACTCGCAGAAAAATACCAAGGGCCGATGTTTGTCCTGACGGACCATTTTTTAGCTGATTCCTATCGGGATATGGAGCCCATGGATGTTTCTAAACTCTCCTCCGTCAGACCCGGATGGGACCCCTCCTCCGTGAAGGCGCCTTACCTGCGTTACCGGATCACAAAGAGCGGTATCTCTCCTCGATTACTTCCCGGCCTCAGCAGACACCTGGTTGTTGCGGATAGTCACGAACATACTGAGGAGGGCCATATGACAGAGAACCTTTCGATACGTCCGAAGATGGTGGATAAACGGCTGAGAAAAGGAGATGGGATCCGTTCCGAAGTGATCCCGCCGGATTTTCAGGGAGATAAAAGAGCCGATTTATTGTTCATTTCCTGGGGATCAACCAAAGGGGCCGTAGAAGAGGCTGCCCTTCAATTGAGGTCTCGAAAAAAGAGGGTGGCGACCCTTCATTTTTCCCAGGTGTGGCCTATGATCCCTGACCAATTCGTAAAGCATCTGGAGCAGTCGAAACGGGTGATCTGTGTGGAGAGCAATGCCACGGGTCAATTGGCCCAGTTGATCCGAAGGGAGACAGGTTTCGTGATCAAAAACCGGATTTCAAGGTATGACGGCCTTGTTCTTACACCGGAATACATCTTGAACCACCTGGAGCGATAAGGAATGGTTGATGAACCATTCGTTGTGAGAGGAGGAAACAATGGTAGAGATTAAGGATTATGGACAGTATAAAACCGCTTGGTGTCCTGGCTGTGGAAACTTCCCATTGTTGAAGGCAGTCAAAGAGGCCTTGGTCAGGCGCAACCTCGAGCCGCATCAGGTCCTTTTCGTCTCGGGGATCGGTCAGGCGGCAAAGGCTCCGCATTATCTCAACGCGAACGTCTTTA